>NZ_CAKJTP010000254.1:0-3664 GCF_917627335.1 Protofrankia sp. CiT1
GCCCCTGCCTGCCGGCTCCGTCCAGCGGCAACCGGAATCCACGGCGCCCGCGGGAACGGAGGGCCAGCCAGCGCCGTACCACCTCCGCCAACACGCCACGCGGCCGGAGCAGTCCGCTGCCTCCCGCGGCCCGGACAGTGAGGAGCTGGGCACGGGCGCTCGCTGCCGGGCCGGAGAACAGAAAGATCCACAACGGAGATCAGCTGAAAGCGGCGAACGCGCCAGCGCCAGTCACATCCACAAGATCCTTAATTAGATATCAACGATACCTTGACGCGAACCTCCCAGCCAGGCAGTGTGACCCACGCGATATTCATCAATCTATTTACACCAGTTGGCATGCGGTGCCCAACGGCCAATCAGCCGCCGGGCACCGCGAGAGAGATCAAGGCTGATGCGAGTGACGGTAGACCCGGGTCGATGCCGGGGACACGCTCCGCGTGTCCCCCGACGCTTCGGCCCTATCCGGCTTAGAGCGCCCGGCAATAGGGGACGCGGCGTCACGGGGCCAGGGCACGCACCTCGCGTCGTTGTCGTCAGTCGCCACCCAACACCAGGGTGGCTCCCTCCTCCGCCTCGCGATGCACGCACCCCAGCCCCGCTCCTTGATCCACACCCCTGTTGCCGGGCGCTCCTACCGGTCACGTCTCGACACGCGGAGCCCGCCAGCAGAGCAGGAGCCCGGATTGGCCCGGCCAGCCGTGGAGAACCGTCCCAAGCAGGCCACCGACCTGGCGGGCTGATCGCCTTGCTGGAAAACCATGAACCTGGAGATCAGGAACGGACATGACTGCCGAGGCCATCATCCCGCCGCTTTTCTGTGCGGCCCACCTGCTGGGCTCGTGGGACGAGCGCCATCCCCAACAGGCGTTCGGCGAGCTGGCCGGGCAGGATACGCCGAGCCGCCCGGACGGCACCCTCGTCATCGCCCGCCGCGAGGAGATGACGGAGTTCCTCCGTCACCCGGCGGTGCGCGCCACCGATGGGACGCACTACAACATGGGCGCCCAGCGCCCACTGATCCCGTTGGATCTCGACGGCGACGCGCACCGCACCTACCGCAAACTGCTGGATCCGTTGTTCGCTCCAAAACAGGTCGCGCGGCTGGAGGCGACCATACGAGCACGAACAAACGCCCTGATCGACATGTTCGTGGACACGGGTGAGGCCGAGCTGCTGACGAGCCTGTGCGCGCCGCTGCCCACGCATATCTTCATCGACCTCCTCGGTCTCCCCACCGACGACCTTCCGATCTTCCTGGACTTCAAGGAAGCGGTCGTCCGGCCACAGGGCAGCACCGCGGAGGAACAGCAGGCGCACATGCGCGCGGCGGGCGAACGCATGTACGACTACCTCACGCGCGTCCTCGCCGAGCACCGCGCCGAGCCCCCACGGGACGACCTGATCGGCGCCTTCCTGACGGCCAGCGTGGACGGCGCGCGACTGTCCGACCAGGAAATCATCGATATCTGCTATCTACTTGTGATCGCAGGCCTGGACACGGTCACCTGCTCACTGTCGTGCATGCTCGCCTGGTTCGCTGAGCACCCTGCCGAACGCCACCGGGTGCTGACAGACCCGACGCTGCTCGGCAAGGCGATCGAGGAACTGATGCGCTTCGAGTCACCGGTACCGCTCGGGCATCGGTGGGTGACCGAGGACATCGAGGTCCACGGCCGCCGGTTCCCGGCCGGGTCCAAGGTCGAGGTGGTGTGGGCGGCGGCGAACCTCGACCCGGCCGCGTTCCCCGATCCGATGACCGTCGAGTTCGAACGCCCGCACAACGCGCACGTCGGTTTCGCGGCCGGCCCGCATCGCTGCCTCGGCTCCAATCTCGCCCGCCTCGAGCTGCGCGTCGCGCTCGAGGAGTTCCACCGGCGCATTCCCGAATACACGATCGCTCCTGGAAAGGAAGTGCTGTACACGAACTACGGTGTACGCGCCGCGATTCATTTACCGATCACCTTCCCGGTCGCCTGAACGGCCCCGGCACCCGTTCAGCGCTCCTTCTCATACGAGCAGGCCCGGCGGCTACGAGCAGGCCCGGCGGCGCCGCGCCCTTGGCGCCGGGCGCTCTCAAGCAGCGGTTTTTTCATCTCTGTCCGCGGTGCGATATCGGATCCGCCTGTCATCTGGAGGAAGATGTGACACTCGACGTAGTACCCGAGGGCCGGCTGTACATCGATGGGGAGTTCCGCGAGGCGATCGCCGGCGGGCGCTTCGACGTCCTGAGCCCGAGCGACGAGTCGGTCGTCGGCACGGCGGCCGACGGGCAGGCCGAAGATGTCGCCGCCGCGGTCACCGCGGCCCGACGGGCCGCGGACGAGACCCTGTGGGCCACCGACCATGCGTTCCGCGAGCGGGTCCTGCGCCAGTTGCAGGATGCGCTACGCAAGGAAGCGGCCGTTGCCAAACAGATCCAGATCGCCGAAGCCGGCACCCCGACGTCCAACATCGGCGCCCACATCGACGTGATGACCGATGACATGTCGTACTTCAACGATCTCATCGGGCGCTTCCCGTGGGAACGCGACTTCGGCGTGCACCAGGGCGTTGGCCTGCCGAGCAACCGTCTTGTCCGGTACGAGCCGTATGGCGTGGTCGGGGCGATCACACCGTGGAACGCGCCGTTCATGACCGACATCTGGAAGATCCAACACGCGCTGGCCACCGGCAACACCATCGTGCTCAAGACCGCTCCGGACACACCGCTGACAGGGGCCTTCATCGCGAAGATCGCACACGAGCACACCGACCTGCCGCCGGGCGTGCTGAACGTGATCAGCTCGCACGACAAAGCCGTGGCAGGAGAGGCACTGACCGGCGACCCGCGGGTGGACATGTACCACTTCACCGGATCACCAGCCGTCGGCCAGCGCATCTACGAACGTGCGGCGGTCGGCATCCGCAAGGTCTGCCTGGAGCTCGGCGGAAAGTCCGCGAACATCATCCTCGACGACGCCGATCTGGCCGTCGCGCTGCCGATGACAGTCGGGATGTGCATGGCCAACAGCGGGCAGGGGTGTGCGCTCGCGACCCGGCTGGTCGTACACGCCTCCCGGTACGACGAGGTGCTGGAGGCAGTGACCGCCGCCATCGGAGCGCTGCCGTGGGGCGACCCGACCGACCCGGCGAACATTGTCGGGCCGATCATCAACGGTGCGCAGCTGGCGCGGATCGAGGGGCTCGTGGAACGGGCCCGGGCCGCGGGCGCGCGGGTGCCGGTCGGCGGGCGTCGCGGCGCTTCACCGACCGGCGGCAGGGGCTTCTGGTACGAGCCGACCGTCGTCGCTGACGTGCACGAGGACGCTGAGATCGCCCAGTACGAGGTGTTCGGGCCGGTCCTGACCGTGGTGCGGTACGACGGCGACGACGATGAGGCGGTCCGGGTCGCCAACAACTCCCGCTACGGGCTCTCGTCGTACATCCAGACGCAGGACCCGGAGCGTGCCCTGCGTCTCGCGAAGCGCATGAAGGCCGGGACCGTCAACATCGGACCATCGTTCTACCTGTCACCGGACACACCGTTTGGCGGATACGGCATCAGCGGTGTCGGGCGCGAGCACGGCGAGGACGGCTTCCGCGAATATCTGCAGGCCAAGACCATCGCGACCCCAGGGACGCCGATGTGAAACGAGCACCGGCTTCGCGATGCGGCCGGGCC
>NZ_CAKJTP010000255.1:0-3625 GCF_917627335.1 Protofrankia sp. CiT1
CCTAACGCGCCGTTAATGTAACGCTACGATACGCGATGGAAGTAGCGGCGGAAGTGGATTACCGAGACAGTCGGTCGTGCTCGGCTGCTGGCCGCTGATGACGTACTTGCACGGATATCCGTCAACGGCCTCCACATCCTGTTTGGATGCGCTCTTCGGGTCTGGAGACGCCGGCAGATCCTTCTCATCGAGCTTGATCCGAATAACCGCCAGCCGTTTGGACTCCGCTACCTGGGATGTGCCGAAATCGACGCAGCCGGTCGCCCCCGGCCACGCGGTGGCCGTCGAGCTGGCTGTGTCGGCGCACTTCTCGTCCCCAGGGAAAGGCCCTCTCAGCAGCCCCCCGATGTCCTTCATGGTGGCGTCGCGCCGCTTCTTGACGATGTCAACGAACAGTTTCGCCGCATCATAGGCGAGACCGATACGTTCGTCCGGCCACAATGTCTCGGGAACCGGCATCCCGGTCGCCTTGTACATGTCGTCGAGTCTGGTGCAAAAATCCCGCAGAGACGGGCTCACGAACGCTCCGGCGCTGGCGGGAATCTGCCCCTGGAAACAGGCCTTGCCGGCGAGCAGCACGGACGCGCCTTTGGAGACGAACCGGAACACAGCCGTACTGGAATAACCCGCGGCCTGGACCACATAGCGCGACACCGAATCATCGCCGAGAACCAACTGGCCTGGGCCCAGGCAGGGCAGCATATTGTCCACGAACGCGGGAAAGTCGTCATAGCGGCCGGCGTAGAAAATCAGATCATCATTGGGATGCTGCGTCGCGCACTGCGCCCGGAACCAGTCGGCCGTGTTCCCGCCCGGCGCCCAGCCATGTGCGTCGTAGGCGAATCCGGTGGCGGGATCCGCCTGGGCCGCCCTGCGGACTTCATCCTGGATGTCGGCCACCAGGCTGGACAGGTAATAGTCGTCCGCCGGCGGCAGCCCCTGGCCGGTTGGGTCGTCGGACCCCTCCGGGTAGTACACGCTGATCCGCTTCTTCGCGTTCTTCCGCGCGTAGCTGGTGGCCAGCAGAGCCTGCCGCCGGTTGGACGGCACCATCTGGAAGTACGACAGTGGTGAGAAGCTCGGCATGCCATCCCCGGACAGGGTGGTGGCGACCACGGGCACGCCGACTCCTCCGAGGGTGGTGATGGCCCGGCCAGTCTCCGGATTGCTGCGGTCCATGCCGATGACGCCGAGCAGGTTCTCCTCGGGACGGGAGGCCAGCGACAGAAGGTGATCATTTGCCACCTCGTCGGCGTATGTCATGCCGTTGCCGCCGTTGGCGATGACGACACGCAGTGCCACTCTTGCCGGGTTCTCCGACGTGCTCGCACAGCCGCCGGGGGAGCCTTTCACCTGGTTCAGCGCCCGCTGCCAGGTCAGCAGCCCCTCAAGTTCCGCGACCTGCGCGGCTGTCCAGGAGCCATCGGTCTCCCCGGTGAGACCGGCGAAGTAGACCAACGTCACGAGCCGGTACCCGAGCTCCGCGGCCGTACGGTCGTGAAGGATCTTCGCGCACCGGTTCTGCTCGTAGATCTTTTCTTGCACGCTGCGCAGTTCAACGGCATGCGGCGACGTACCGCCGCTGGTGAACGTGTAACCGCCGTCACTGTAGCCGACGCACTGGCCGCCGACCCAGGACAGCGAGGCCGAGCCATCCGCCCGCGACCGGCAGTCAGCCGGGGTGCTGTCCCCGTTTACCTGAGCGATCGTTACACCGACCAGCGCGGCCGTGAGGATGAGCGCGAGCGGGCCGAGCACCCGCCGCCTCGCCCACGATTTCCAGCGGGGCGGCTCCGGGGGTGAGGACCCACCGGACGGGGGCGCTCCTGGGGGCAAGGAGTTACCCGATGGGGGCACGGTCGGCGGGAGTGACATCTGAGTGGCCAGCGATGGCTGGTCCGCGGCGGCGCGGATGTCGTCGTCAAGCCGGAGCGCGATGCCGGAGCGGGTGGTCCACCTCGGGCCGTAGGCCTCGGCCGCGGCACGGGCAAGGTCAAGGGCGAAGGCATGCGCGGACGGCTGGCGTTCCGCCGGGTTTTTGGCCAGCATCCGCATGACGACGTCCGCCAGCGGTGCGGGCACCCCGGCCGGCGGCGGCGGGACGGTGTCGAGGTGGCGCTGCGCCAGCACATGTAATGGCAGTTTCCGGTCGAACGGCGGCGCACCGGCGAACAACTGGTAGAGCACGATCCCGAGGGCGTACAGGTCGGTGGCCGGGGTCAACCGGCCGCCCGTGATCTGTTCGGGAGCCATATAGGCCGCGGTCCCCACAACTCTGCTGGCAGTGGCCCCTGACCCGTCCACGATTTTCGCGATCCCGAAATCAGTGACCTTCAGCAGGCCGGTGACGTCGAACAATATGTTGTCCGGCTTGATGTCACGGTGCAGTACTTTCTGGCTGTGGGCGTAAGCCAGTGCCGCGGCCACCGCCAGGCCCACCGCGCAGGCGTCCTGCGGTGACATGTCCGCTGTCTGGCGGTGGGTCAGCGTCCCGCCGGCCAGCAGCTCCATGACGATCAGATGGAGATCGTCGGTTTCGACATAGTCGTAGACCTGAACGACATGAGGATGGTTCATCGCGGCGAGCAGCTGTGCCTCAGCGGCAAAATCTGCCGTTGCTCGGTCACGGGCCGCATCAAGGACCTTAATGGCCACGGGGCGGTTCAACCCGCGGTGCCGGCCGGCCAGCACCAGCCCGGAGCCGCCCGCGCCAAGCGTGGCGCCGAGGTCGTAGCCGGGGAGCGCATCGGCTACCTGAGCCTTGTCGACAATCATGATGAGAGGACTGCCACGCGTCGGAATCCGTGATTCATTGTCGCGAACCCACCCATCCCCCCGACACGATCCGTCAGCTTGGAGACTCCGGCAATAGGCCTGTCCGGCTCGCGCCGCCCAGGCGGCGCCTCGCGTCGTTGTCGTCGGTCAACGCCCAGCCCAGGGCGCCTCCCTCCGCCGCCTCGCGATCCATCCACCCGGACGCCGCTCCCTGATCGAACGCCCTATTGCCGGAGCCTCTACGTGGCATCCGGTACAGCATCGTTACATGACCCTAGCGCGACAGCCACTACCGGCCACCGGCTGGGAGCCTTGCCGGCCGGGAAACGGTTCCTGACCACGGTGCCCACGCATGGATGGCGCTGGCCATCGGCCACGCCCACCAACCACACTCAGTAGCCACGCTTGCCATCAGTGTTCAGCGTTCAGCGCCGCCGTCACGCCTGTACGCGACGCCACCGTTGTCAGCGGCGCGTCGAGCCGCTCCGGGGTTCGCGATCCATCGATCGGGCGCAAGACCACCGAGCCAGCGGTCGATCTCGGTCCGTCGCCAGACCCTCGTCCCGCCCCAGGTCGCCGTGCGGTTGACCACCGCCACTGGAACGGGCGCGCGAGGGTCGGTCCGCAACCGGTGGTCGACAGCCTGCCGGGTCACCCCGAGAGCAGCGGCGATGTCGGACGACCCCACGAACATCGGCAGCTCGGCCACGAACGCTGACGATAGCCCGCCTGTGCCCGTCAGAGACCATGATCGGACCACTCGTGGGCAAGCACCCGCCGCGCGGACGCGCTGCGCACGGATCAGGCCGCCTGCCTCCAGGACGGCTGTCCATCGGACGGTCCGACCAGC
>NZ_CAKJTP010000256.1:0-3617 GCF_917627335.1 Protofrankia sp. CiT1
CTCGTGCAGCTGGTGACCGGCAGCGACTGGGTGCCGCTGCCGGACGCGTGGGTGGCCAATCTGCACCGCGCCGCGGGCGACGAGCCCGGCCTGGCCGCGTCGTAGCGCGCCGCCCGACGATCATCCGCCACCGTAGAGTTGTGGGTGATCGGGTCATGGTCTTTGCGGCGTAGGAGGCCGGTGAGTGGTGGCGCGCTGGTTCAACATCGCTGGACCCTGTGTGCCGGGGAAACATTACATGATCGCGGCGTCGGCGAGATTGCCTGAGGTGCCGGGTCTGGTGGCGCGCGAGGACTACTTCGTGGTGCATGCACCGAGACAGACGGGGAAGACGACTACGCTGCGGGCAATCGCAGCCGAACTGACGGCCAGCGGGAAGTACGCGGCGGTGAAGCTCTCGCTGCAGAGCGGCGCGGCCTTCGGTGACGACATAGGCGGCGCCACCCGCGCCATCCTCGCGAAGGCCAGCCGAGAGGCCCGGCTCAGCCTTCCAGTGGAGCTGTGCCCTCCGGCATGGCCCGAGGGCCCGGACGGGGATCTCTTCGGCGGCGCGCTCGCCGCCTGGGCCGAGTCCTGCCCCCGGCCACTCGCGCTGTTCCTCGACGAGATCGACTCGCTCACGGGCGCGACGCTCGTCGCTGTGCTCAGCCAGATCCGCGAAGGTTTCGAGGACCGCCCCGGGGCCTTCCCTGCTTCGATCGCGCTGTGCGGCCTTCGGGACGTGCGCGATTATAAGATCGTCACTGGCGGTAACCCGGAGCGGTCGGGCGGGCCCAGCCCGTTCAACATCATTGTCGAGTCGCTGCGACTCGGGGACTTCACTCTCGGCGAGGTGTGGGAACTCTACGGCCAGCACACCGCGGAGACCGGCCGCGTCTTTACCGACGAGGCCATCGAGCACGTGTACGCGCTGACCGGCGGTCAGCCCTGGCTTGTCAACGCGCTGGCAGCGGAAATCGTCGCCCGGATGAAGGTGCCGGCGACGGAGCCGGTCACGATCGAGCAGGTCGACACCGCCCGCGAGCGGGTCATCCAGGCCCGGCCGAGTCATCTGGACTCGTTGGTGCGCCGCCTGCGTGAGCCGGAGGTGCAGAGGGTCCTCCTGCCGGTCCTCGCCGGCGCGGAGCAGCCCGCTGACCTGGAATACTCCGACGACCTGTCCTTCGTCCGCGACCTCGGGCTGATCACCGAGGAGGGCACGGAGGGCCCGCGGATCGCCAACCCGATCTACGCGGAGGTAATCTCCCGGGCCCTCGCCGAGCAGGTCGTCCCCAGCCCGGCCGCGCTTCCCACCGCACGGGACTTCGTCCTGCCGAACGGCCGATTCGACGTTCCGGGCGCGCTGACAAGCCTCGCCGCGTTCTGGCGCACCCACGGAAAGATGCTTGGCGACGGCAGGCCCTACGAGGAGGCCCTGCCGCACGCGTTCCTGTTCGCCTGGCTCGACCGGGCCGTCAACGGCGACGGCGACGTTGTTCGGGAGTACGCCACCGGCGGCGGGCGCGCCGACCTCTACCTGCGCTGGCGCTACACAACGCGCGAGGGAACCCGCGCCGAGCAGCGCGAGGTGTTCGAGGTGAAAACCCACCGCCCCGGGAAGGCCAACCCGCTCAAGGATGCGATCCTCCAGCTCGAGGACTACCTGAACCACCTGGGCCTGTCCTCGGGCTACATCGTGATCTTCGACCAGAGATCGCAGTCCACGCCGGCCGCCGACGAACCCCTGACCACCCAGACCAGCCCGTCCGGCCACTCGATCACCATCGCCCGCCTGGCCCTGCCACCTGGCCGCCGGCAGACCCTGGCATCGTCATAGCGGGTGGTTTGTCGCGGGCATGGCGCGTCGATGGCGCGACGTAGTGCCCATAGCATCGGACAGCCCTCCTGCCGGGAGCGGCGACAGGGCGGGACTGACGGTGGGCTGAACAGGCTGGGGGTAGAGCGTGATCGACCGGGTGGCGTTGCTGAAGGACGCCAAGCAGCAGGTCAAGGTGCTGGAGAAGGACCTGCGGGCCCAGGTCGACGCGGTGCCCGAGGTTGGCACGCGGCTGCGGGCCGAGTACGACCGGGCGTTCAAGGTCGGGCGGACGGCTGCGACCTGGTCGGCGTGGCTGGGCGAGCGGGTCACGCAGGCCGCGGCCGCCTGGGTGCTCGGCACGGTGTTCGTCCGGTTCTGCGAGGACAACGGGCTGATCGGCGACCCGTACCTGGCCGGGCCGGCGGCGCGGCTCACGCTGGCCGAGGAGCGGCTGAACGAGTTCTACGTCCAGCACCCGGAACTGACCGCCCGCGACTGGCTGCTCGCAGCCTTCGGCGAGATCTCGAAGGCGCCCGTCGGCGCGGGGCTGTTCGACGAGCGCCACAACGCGCTGTTCCAGATCCCCTTGACCCACGACGCGGCCAAGGACCTGATCACCTTCTGGCGCACCCGCCAGTCCGGGGAGCTGGTTCACGACTTCACCGACCCGGACTGGGACACCCGCTTCCTCGGCGACCTGTACCAGGACCTCTCCGAGGACGTCCGCAAGAAGTACGCCCTCCTCCAGACCCCGGAGTTCGTCGAGGAGTTCATCCTCGACCTGACGCTGACCCCGGCGCTGGAGGAGTTCGGGTATGACGCGGACAGTCTCAAGGACTTCAAGCTGATCGACCCGACCTGCGGGTCGGGCCACTTCCTGCTCGGGGCCTTCCGCCGCATCCTCGGCGAATGGGACCGCCTCGCGCCGGACCCGCAGAAAGACGTCTTCGAGCGGGTGAGCCTCGCGCTGAACGCCGTCCACGGAGTGGACATCAACCCGTACGCGGTGGCGATCGCCCGCTTCCGTCTCATCGTCGCCGCGCTGCGCGCCGCCGGACTGAAGACGTTGGACGCGGCTGCCGGCTACACGTTCCCGCTGCACGTCGCCGTAGGCGACTCCCTGATCAAACACCGCCAACTCGACCTGTTCGGCGAGGACCGCGACGAACTTGCCGAGTTCTCCTACGCCACCGAGGACCTAGCCGACCACCCCGGCATCCTCGAGGAGGGCCGCTACCACGCCGTCGTCGGCAACCCGCCGTACATCACCGCCCAAGGACAAGACCCTTAACAAACTGTACCGCAATCTGTATAGCGCCTGCTCGGGCCTGTACTCGCTGACTGTTCCCTTCGCGCAACGTTTCTTCGAGCTGGCGATGAAGGCCGACGGTCAGGGACGAGGCGCCGGCAGGGTCGGTCAGATCACAGCCAACTCCTTCATGAAGCGTGAGTTTGGCAAGAAGCTCATCCAGGAATTCTTCGCAGACAGAGCCGAACTGACCCACGTCATCGACGCCTCCGGCGCCTACATCCCAGGACATGGCACTCCAACAGTCATCCTGGCTGGCCGTTGGAACCGAGATAAACGCGCCCGAACTGTTCGCGCTGTCCTCGGTATCCGCGGTGAGTCAGCAGCGCCGAGCGAGGCGAGCAACGGGGTGGTGTGGCAGGCAATCGTTAGGCAGATTCACCACGCTGACTCGGAGAGCGAGTGGGTTTCCACTGCGGATATACCGCGCGGTGACTTGAGCACCCATCCCTGGAGTCTTGTGGGCGGCGGCGCCTCAGAGGTGACGAGCCTGATCAACCAATTTACCGC
>NZ_CAKJTP010000257.1:0-3604 GCF_917627335.1 Protofrankia sp. CiT1
ACGGAGGGCCGAGCCCCCAAGCGTGGTCACGTTAAGTCACATGTGCAGATCACTAGCCGTCAGCGACCAAACGCGTTCTCCGGCAATCTGCCGAGAGCCACAAATCCTACTTGACTGGTGGAGTGCTGTTATTCGAACCCCGCGGTATTCGGCCGTCGAGATCTTGAGGCCCTCTGGGTGCCGGCGGAGGATCTGTCATGGAGCCCGCTTTGCAGGGAGTCATCGGGGGCTTGATGAGCGTCAGCCCTGCTCTTCGCCGCCGGGCGTCGGTCGTAAGCCGGCGACCGCGCGGGAAACCACCTTTCAATCCAGAGCGGTCTTGCGCTGACGTCGATCGAGGAACGGGCCTTCTTGCAGAAATCTCACATGAATCAGCCTCGGCGGGGGCCGATCTGGGATACACCTCATGCGGAGCCGGTGAGCCAGCGGGCGGCCGGCGTGTGGAGGGTCCATGCCGCAGGACGTCGCATTCGATCTACCTTTCCCGCTCCGCATGCACCAGGGCATGGACGGCACACGCGTCCGCAACCTCGACTGGGTCCGCCGGCACGGGCTGGTCGGCGGCGAACGGTCGATGGACTGGTACTCCTCATGGGACATGCCCCGGCTCGCCGCCTACGGCTTCCCCGACGCCACCGGCCCAGGGCTGGATCTGTGCACCGACGCGATGGCGTTCTTCTTCGTCTTCGACGACCAGCTCGACGGCCCCCTGGGTTCGGCGCCCGACCGAGTCGCCCGGGTGTGCCAGAGCCTGATCGATATCTTCCACGGCACCGGGCCGCGCCACGGCGGCGACCCATGCTCGGCCGCGTTCGCTGACCTTTGGCGGCGCAGCACCGACGGTGCTTCCCCCGGCTGGGCGGCCCGGGTCGCAGGCGAGTGGGAGTACTACTTCGCCGCCCACGCCCATGAGGCGGTCAACCGGCGCCGTAGGTCGCCCGCCGACATGGAGCAATACCTCCAGGTCCGCCGGGGCATCGCCGGGACAGCGCTGCCGCTGTCCCTGGGGGAACGCGCGGCGGGCCTCACCCTGCCTCCGGCCGTGTTCCATAGTCCGCAGCTGAGGATCATGCGGGAGATCGCCATCGACATCACGCTGATGTGTAACGACGTGTATTCCCTGGAGAAGGAGGAAGCACGCGGGGACATGGACAACGTCGTCTTGGTTCTCGAACACACCCAGCACTGCACCCGCGAGGAGGCGATCGCCGCAGCTCAAGGAGAAGTCCACCGGCGCTGCACCCGTTTCCAGGAGCTGGCTCGCGAGGTCCCAGCCATGTGCACCCATCTCGCTCTCTCCGCCACGCAGTGCGCCAGCGTGTCCACCTATGTCGACGTCCTGACCGCCTGGATTTGCGGCTATCACGCGTGGGAAACCGAGACCCTGCGCTACACCACCGCTCTGGAGGTCCTCCCTCGGTCTGGCCTCGGCTACTTCGAGAACGTCCTGGGAGAGCCAGATCCTGCTGGTTCATGAACATCACGAATTCGATCCTGCCGGCCATTGTCGCGAATAGATCTGTAGGTGGGTGTGCCGGCCGAGAATCTCCTCGCCCGTCTCACCTCCTACACCGCCCAGCCCGAACACTGATGGTCTTGTAGCGCCCGAGCATGAGGCCAGCCATCGTCCGCGTGGCGTAGCAGCGGGCGGTTCTCTCGCGACCCGGGGAAATTACCGTTCCGCACGGGTGTTTCCCCCCGAGGATGAGATCCTGTGGCGACGGCGCTGGCACCCCCCCGAGCCGGCGCCGTCCCCACAACCGCCAGGGCGGCAGCACAGGGCACGCGAAAGACGCGGACTCGCCACCGAGGGTCACACCGTTCGCCAGTCGGACGAGACAGAAAGCCCCAGAGGCGACGCCCTCCCCCGAACACCGAACGGGTAGTGGTGCAGCTCACCAGAGAGCCGAGACGCACACGGTGAACACCACGGACAGACAGCGGTGATAACAGCGACGTGCTTGGAGGGGCAGGGGACGCTTCAAGATCTTCTCTTGCCGGCCCGATCGAGTCACCGCAACAGCCGTGCACCCAACTTCGGCGGCCACAGCGTGATATACAGCTGTCACCGGTAGTGCCCCGAGGGGGCCTGTGGACGTCGATGTAGCGGCAATCGTGGCGCAGCTCAGGGAGGTCACCGCCACTGATCCACAGGCGCTCGACCGCGTCTGTGGAATGATCGTTGCTCGTCTCGTCGAGGGCCGGTGTCGAGCCGCCGATCCGTTGTTGATCTGTGCCGGGCGGTACTGGGGCCGTCGCCTGCGGATTCATCCCGGTGAACCGCCCCGGATCGGATGCCCACTGTCAAGGCCTCGCGAAAACTGACCCCGTGCAGGCCTCTGAATCTTGACCCCCCACGTCTGGTTGATCAGTTGTGGTTGGGTCGGTCCTTGGCGAGGAGCTCGCGGCGGGCGCGGGTGCGGTAGGAGTCGCCGGCGAGGGTGAGGACCTCGGCGTGGTGGACGAGCCGGTCGATCATCGCGGCGGCGACGACGTCGTCGGAGAAGGTCTCGCCCCAGCGGCCGAAGGGCAGGTTCGAGGTGACCATGACCGAGCCTTGTTCGTAGCGGGACGCGATGAGCTGGAAGAACAGGTTCGCCGCGTCCTGATCGAACGGAATGTAGCCCACTTCATCGATAATGATGAGTTTGTAGCGGCGGATCTTCCTCAGTTCGTCGTCGAGACGCCCGGCGTGGTGGGCGTCGGCGAGACGGGTTATCCAGTTGCTGGCGGTGTCGAACAGCACGGAGTAGCCGGCGTGAGCGGCTTTCACTCCCAGACCGATCGCGAGATGGGTCTTCCCGACGCCAGGCGGACCGAGCAGGACGACGTTCTCCGCTTTGGCGATGTAGGTGCTCGTAGCCAGATGCGCGAGCACATCACGACCCAGGGAGGGCAGGTGGTCGAGGTTGAAGTCCTCCAGCGTTTTGACGGTCGGGAAGTGCGCGGTGCGGATCCGCATCACGGTCCCTTTGGACTCGTGGTCGGCGACCTGGCGCTGCAGCAGCGCGGCGAGGTATCCTTCGTAGGATCAGTTCTCCGCACGGGCCTGGACGGCGAGTTCTTCCCAGAACGCGCCGATCGTCGGGGTCTTCAATACCCGGGTCAGATAGGAGATCATCGCCGGCATGCCGTCGGGTGATCTCCCGGCGGGTTCCACCGAAAGGGTGGTCGCTGTCACTCGCTACTCGCTTTCTTCTCTTCCAGGGTGTTCCCAGGTGGTTGGTGGGTGAAATCGACACCGAAGAGGGCGTCGTAGTCCGGCAGCGCCCGCATCGTGACCGGATGGCCGTCACCGTGATGGCGGGTCGCCGCCGCCCGCCGCCGGCGGTCCTCGGCGAGCGCCTGGCGCATCCGCGCGGCGGTCGCGGCGTGCTCGGGGTCGGTGACCGTGCCGTTGCGGGCCCAGGAACGGGCGTGCCGGGCGGCGGGCTGACCGTCACAGGTCACCGCCACCGTGTCGAGGGAGGCGGTCACGTCGACGAACCGGCCGATCGCCCGCGGATCGACGGAGTAATCGACGGTGTCGACCCGCACGTAATAGTCCCGACCCAGCCGAACACGGGAACACAGACCGGCCGGCGGATCCACCGGCGGCAGCCCC
>NZ_CAKJTP010000258.1:0-1632 GCF_917627335.1 Protofrankia sp. CiT1
TTGAACGGCCGAAGATCATGCTTCGACTGGTTGTTCGTCGGCCACACGTCAAGATCGACGACGAAGCGGAGCACGTCGTCCTGCCGGTCGCGCAGGCACTCGAGCAGGCAGCGGCCGACCGGCTGTTTCCTGCCCCGTTCGGCCGGGGGATCGCGACCTGCCCATCGCGGATCTTCACGACGATCGCGTCGATGAACACGACCGCGTAGACGGCGTCCAAAGGTCGGGCGTCCCAGGCCTCTATACCCTCGATCGCCTTGTCGGTGATGTTCGAGATCGTCTACCGGGAGAGGTCGGTGCCGTAGATCTCGGCGAGATGTGCCTGGACCTCGCCGGCCGTCAGTCCCTTCGCGACCAGGGAAACCACGAGGTCTGCGACCCCGTCCAAGCGCCGTTGCCGCTTCGCAACGATCCTCGGGGCGACGCTGGCGTCCCGGTCGCGCGGCACGTCGACCTGGAGCAGTCCGATCTCGGTGACCACGGTCTTCGTCCGGGTGCCGTTACGGGAATCCCCACCGTCACGCCCGGCCGGGTCGTGGGCCTCGTAGCCGAGATGCGCCGTCCTCTCGGCCTCGAGCGTGGTCTCGAGGACCATCTTCGTCAGTTTCCCGAGCATCCCGCCCGGCCCGCTCAGCGACACGCCGTCGGCCTTCGCCTGCACGACCAGGCGCCGCGCGAGTTCCTCGTCGAGCACCGCAGCAGCGCCCTGAGCGCCGGCGGCTGCCGGTTCGCCCACGATCGTCTCCGCAATTCTGTACATGACAATGCTCCCCCTCGCCGACAGCGAACTCATGCAGGCCATCCAGGAAGGGCTCGCCCACCTCCATACCGGTGACGTCCTCAACGGGGAGGAACTGACCGACTACCTTCGACGCTTCGGCCGCAGCCAGTGACGGAAAACCGTTACCAGCTGCGGATCGCCCGAGCCGCCGCACACGCCCTCGCCGAGGTACTACCCGAAAAGGTCGCCGCCGCTGCCCACGAGTTCGTCACCGGACCTCTGCTCGGCCCCCCGCACCGGGTTGGCAGACCCCTCGACCGCCGCTCACGCCACTGTGGTCGGCGCGGCGGGGACCGTACCGGGTCATCTACCTTGTTGACGACGCCAACCGCGTCGTCGAAGTCACCGCGATCCGCCACCGCAGGGACGCTTACCACATCTGATTTCGAATCACAGGCAATCGCATGTGTCACCCGCAGGATTCTTCGCAACAGGGTCATCCTACGCGGCGAGGCACCCCTGGTGGGATTGTTCATACGAGGCTCCTGCGGGAAGGTTGACCGTATGCGTGTGATACTGAACCTGATCTGGCTCGTGTTGTGTGGGTTCTGGATGGCGCTGGGCTACATCCTCGCCGCACTGATCTGCTTCATTCTGATTTTCACCATTCCGTTCGGGGTTGCCTCGCTGCGCATCGCCAACTTCACACTGTGGCCGTTCGGCCGCCGAGTGGTCGATCGCCGCGATGCGGGAGCGCCGTCACTGATCGGAAACGTGCTGTGGATCGTGTTCGCAGGCTGGTGGCTGGCGCTCGGCCACCTGGCGACCGGCCTGCTGCTGTGCCTCACGATCATTGGTATCCCGCTGGGGATCGCGAACTTCAAGCTGATCCCGGTCTCGCTACTGCCACT
>NZ_CAKJTP010000258.1:2198-3507 GCF_917627335.1 Protofrankia sp. CiT1
GACGTCCGCGTCCGCCGTCAGGACGAAAGTTCTCACGGGCCAGGATGGCCGTTAGAGCGCCCGGCAACAGGGAACGCGGCGTCGCGGGGCTGGGGCACGCACCTCGCGTCATCGCTACCCGTCCATCGCTGCGCGATGCACGGGTACCCCGGCTCGTCAGTCGCCACCCGACACCTCCGGTGACTCTCTCCACCGCCTTGCGAGCCATCCGCCCGGACGCCGCTCCCTGATCGAACGCTCTATTGCCGGAGCCTCTTACATTGCGTAGTCCTCGCTCTGCACTGCCCGCGTATGTCCTGTGTAGGCCCGCCCGGTCGGCCAGCTCCTCGTGAGAGAGGCCCAAAACCAACCGTGCAGACCGGATGCACTCGCCGAAGGCCGCCGCTGCTGGGTCCTGTCCCACACGTCCGGTACCGTCCCTGACGTGCAGCCGATGCGTCTACAGCCTATGAGGCTCACCCCGAGCGAGCGCTCGTTCCTGAAGTGGGCGGGCGGGAAGACGCGCTACGCCAGCACCTTGGTGGCACTTGCGCCAGACTTCTCTGGAACATACCGAGAGCCTTTTTTGGGCAGTGGCGCTGTCTATTTCGAACTTCGACCTACGACCTCAACCCTGAGTGACGCCAACGGCGAGCTAATCACATGTTTTCAGCAGGTCCGAGATAGTCCAGTTGAAGTCATGCGCCTGCTCGACTCAATGCCAAATACGCCAGAATATTTTAAGAGCTTACGCCGACAGAAGCCTGAAGATCTATCAGATCTTGAACAAGCGGCGCGGGTCATCTACCTCAACAAGACGAGCTTCCGTGGACTATGGCGTGTAAACAAGAAAGGTGGGTTCAATACCCCTTACGGGGCGTATGATCGCCCCTACTACAACCAAAACACTTTGCTGCGCGCATCCAAGGCGCTCACGAACGCAACGATTACAGAGGCCGACTTTGAGGCGGCCATCGACCAAGCCGAGCCGGGCGACTGGGTCTACCTGGACCCGCCCTACGTCCCACTCGGTGGATGGGCAGACTTCAAACGGTACACACCAGGACAGTTCGGCGAGAGTGACCATATTCGCCTATGTGAGGCCATGCGGCGCGCCGATGCTCGCGGAGTATTCGTCGCCCTCACTAACAGCGAAACCGAATTTGTTCGTGAACTCTTCGGTGCATATTTCCACGAGGCGCGGCTTGCAACTCGCCGCGATATAAATCTAGTTTCAAGCAAGCGTGGCAGCTGGGATCTAGTATTCACTAACTATGAACCCGCAGTTCCCGAACAGATGACCCTATCGATGTAGCGTACAAATTCCTTG
>NZ_CAKJTP010000258.1:3602-4241 GCF_917627335.1 Protofrankia sp. CiT1
CGGGGTCGAGCCGATCTGCGACGTGTTACAGGTCGCCCCGTCAACCTACTATGCCGCGAAAAACAGGCCGCCGTCGGCCCGTGCGCAACGCGACGCCGAACTCCTCGTGGAAATCAGACGCGTGTGGAAGGAGAACTACGAGGTGTACGGGGCACGGAAGGTGTGGCGTCAGCTCAACCGGGAAGGGATCACGGTGGCGCGCTGCACGGTCGAGCGTCTGATGCGCGACGCGAGGCTGGTCGGCGCGCTGCGCGGCGGCAGGCCCCGCACGACCCGCGTCGACCCAAGCGCTCCGAGACCGAAGGACCTGGTGGACCTGCAGTTCACCGCGGACCGGCCGAACGCTCTGTGGGTCGCCGACATAACCTACATTCCGACCTGGGACGGAATGGTGTACGCGGCGTTCGTGACCGATGTGTACTCCCGGAAAATCGTCGGGTGGCGGCTCGACACCAATATGCGGACCGGCCTCCCCCTCGACGCTCTGGAAATGGCCATCTGGGGCCGCAAGGACGAACCGTTGGACGGGCTCGTGCATCATTCTGACCGAGGTTCGCAGTACACGTCAATCCGCTACACCGAGCGACTCGTTGAAGCCGGCGCCACGCCGTCCGTCGGGAGCGTCGGCGATCCGTACGA
>NZ_CAKJTP010000259.1:0-3570 GCF_917627335.1 Protofrankia sp. CiT1
TTGGTCGTCACCAGCCCATGCCACAACCGATACAGCAAACGCCCCGAAGTGACTCCGTCAAACACCGAGGTCATCAGCAGTACCGACACCCGTGGGCCGCGGGCTGGACGGCGGACCGCCCAGCACCGGAGGTCACGACGCCTAGCCATACCGTCCGCAATCGCCGTCGCCGCGGGCAACGCTTCGGGGATGCTCATCGGCATGGCGTCGGGGATTGTGACCGCGCGGCTGCTCGGCCCAAACGACCGGGGAGCTTTCGTAGCCACTCAAACCATGGCCGGTGTGGCGGCTGTCGTGCTCACCCTCGGCGTGACGCAGGCGGTAGTCACCGACCGTGGATCCGACGGCGACCTCGTCGGCCCGTTGCTTGCCCAGGTCACGGCGGTGGCACTTGCGGGATGCGCGCTGTTCGGAGCACTTGCGGCCACCCGCGTTCAGCCATGGCTGGATGCACCCGCGGTCATCGGCGCGGCGGCGGCCACCGCGGGCGGTGTCGCCTCCTCCCTGGCCTCCGGCATGGCGCAACGACGATCACGGATGACCGGCGAGTTCCAGGCCGTACGGCTCATCCCCATGCTCGGGAGCCTGCTTTTGCTGGTAACCGCCTGGCTCGCCGGCACACGCGACGTCGGTGTCTGGATTCTCGCTTCAGGGGCTGGCGTCGCTCTCCCCGCGGTCGGGGTGCTCGTCCGGACTCTGGGTGGCTTGAATGCGCTGCATGGACTACGTAGCACCGTCCCAGCTCGATCACTTGTGCTCGGCGCGGCCATAGCGTTCCCAACCGCTGTCGGGGCACAAATAATCTATCGACTCGACTCGGTGGTCGTCGCCATGACCCTGCCCACGGCCAGCATCGCGTTCTACGGCGTCGCGGCCACGGCGAGTCTCACCTGCACTGCGCTCGGCCAGGCCGTCGGGATGGTTGCATTCAGCCGGCTGCGGCAGGCCACCAGCCTGGAACACCAACGTTTCCTGATTCGCCGCGGCGTAATGTGGGCGCTCACCGTGGCGACTGCTCTTGCTTTACCGATTACCCTTCTTGCACCCAATTTGATTACCCTCTGCTATGGCAGAGAATTCCTCCCCGCGGTAGCGCCCACCCGGGTCCTCGTCCTCGCTGCAATCCCGCTGTCCGTCGACTATCTCCTGATTCACGCCCTGCTCATCCTCGCAGGTCAACGTAGCGTCTACCAAACGCAGGCGCTGGCCGTGACACTGACCATCGGAGGCCTTTGCGTGACTGTGCCGACAGGTAATCTCGTCTTTATTTCCGCCACGTCAACGACTGTCTACACCCTGTCCGCTACGCTGCTGTTCAGCGCGGCCGTAAGACGTACTTCCCCGCGCCGCACAACATTTGTTGAACAACCATGAAGAACATCGCCGTCATAATCCACTGGGGGCCCGTCGGGCCAACCGTAAAACTCGCCGTTGAACTGAACAAGAGCACTCTTGTAAATCAGGTGACAATTGTCGCAAATGATCTTTCGGAACGTCCAAATGATATTCCTGATGAAATTTCCTGGATCGTCCCAGCACGCAATCTCGGATTCGCGGGCGGTTTTCTGCATGCCACCGATATATATCCCGCCGCATCCTGTTATCTGTTGCTCAACAACGATATCGAGCTGGCCGAGGTGACTATCAAAGAATGCCTTGAGCTGCTGTCCCGCGACGACGTCGGCGTGGTCGGCCCGACGCTGGTCAACGCACGCGGGCTCCAGTCTGGTGCCGCCGTGCTCACCCGCTTCCTCGCGGCGCCTCGAGTCCTGCGGACACCGCGCCTTGCCCAACCGTGCGAGGCCGAGTGGGTCACCGGCGCCGTCATGTTCATCAAGGCCGAATGCCACCAGAGTGTCCCGATGGACGGGCGTTACTTCCTCGGATTCGAGGATGCCGACTTCTGCCACCGCGCACGGGATGCCGGATGGCGTGTCATGCTCAGCCCGGCACACGCGTGGCACGCAAGCGGCGGCACGATTCCCGCCGGGCGTTACGTATACTACAGCGTCCGCAACAGGCTTTGGTTCGTCCGGATGCGGGGCTGGCGGCTACGCACCGTGCTGGTGGTGCTCTGGTCGGCTCTGGTCTTGTTGCCCACCATCGTCATGAAGGACCTGCTTCGCAGGCGCGGGTACCTGTACAGCTCACTTGCCTTCCATGGACTGATCGACGGCTTGTGGCGCCTGCCTACCGTTAACACGCCCCTGCCCGACGAGCCTCGTCCCGCACGATGGGCGTCATGGGCGTGAGTGCCGTCACCACATACCAGCGCATAATATCCGCCGAGAAAAAAACCACACGGCATGATCCGGTGTGGATTGCAGGTCTCGGCCTCGGCTGTATACTCGTATTCACCTCTCTAGGCGTCCACCCAATAATTCTCGTAACACTCGCTGGACTGACTGGGCTGGCGGTCTGGCGGTCATTGTCAAAGCTGGTTGTCGTCTATGTCGCGACTATCGCGGTCGGGCTCGTCATCGCGGCCCGCCTACGCGAGTCTACGATCACCGTGACCGCTGGTCCGGTCGATACCTACGCAGCGCTGTGGATCGCTGCCGCGCTCTTCGCGGGCACCTTAACCCATGCTTGGCCAAGCAAACGACAGCTGTCCACCGGCGAAGAGGAGCATTCCGGAAAAACTGTCCTCGCGCTCTCCGCCGGAGCGCTGGTCGTACACGTGTTCCTCATCGTCGATGGCACGACCGGACTTGCGGCCCAGTACACGGGCGCATCGAGCGGCGGCGGCTACCTGGGCCTCTTTGCGCAGAGCGGAGCGGTACTCGCCGGAACCGCAGTGCTGAGTGCGCACGCCGCCGGCAGGTCGCTGTCCCCGACCGGCGTCACAGCTGGCTGCCTCATGGTGCTACATGCGGTCGCACTCGCTTATACGGGCTTTCGCGGCGCTGGACCGATCTTCATCATCGCGGTGATGCTCGCTGGGCTCCGCGGGCTCGAGACGATTCGCCACCGGAAACAGATCGTCCCTGCCATTATACTGGGAGGCGGAGTCATTGCGCTTTTCATCTTCGGCGCCACCATACGAACCAATATCGCAAGCCAGCTGGGTGAGAGTGGACTGGCGCCACCACCCGTCAACACCGACAACGTCTTCGAAACGGTCATTGAGCGGCTCGACTACCGAGATGCTCTTATGCGTGCCAGCGAGCTACAAGATGATCATGGAGCACAGGAAGCGGTTTCCCTACACGATCAGATCGCCGCGGCAGTACCTCGTCTAATTAATCCGGACAAGGCATCGGTGCTGTACGGGCGACGTGTCGCCCACAGTTATTTTGGCCTACCAGCAAATGCCAGGACATCTTCTACCATCACCCAGTTCGGCGACTCTCTCGTCAACTTCGGAATCATCGGATCGGTGGCCATCTCCGGACTGTACGTTTTCGGCATCGACCGGATCTTCCGCCTCTTGGGCCGGATATCGACGGCCAGTTTCCTTGCCCTACGGATAATAGTCGCACAGTACGCACTGGACATAGGCACGCCGGTCGCGCTGAGTGTCATCTCCATGGCGAGAACGGAATTCTTCATCATAGCCATACTGATAAT
>NZ_CAKJTP010000260.1:0-3550 GCF_917627335.1 Protofrankia sp. CiT1
TGCCCGGGCTGCGGCGAGGAGCGCGTCGACCTGGGCGTCGACGGCCAGGGCGGCGTTACGCTCGGCGTCGCGGCGCGCGTGCGTCTCCGTCCGGCCACCGTAGTTGTCGTCGTAGTAGGTGCTGTCACCCTCGGCTTCGACGGTGTCGGCGAGCTGCCCGCGGACGACGGTGGCGGCTTCGGCGGACGCCGTCACCTCGGCGGTGGCCTCCGCGACGATCTCCAGCTCGCGGGTGGCGGGGTGGTAGAGCAGGTAGCCGCCGTCAAGGGCGTGCCGGAACGACTCGCCGTCGCGTTCCCAGCCCTCGGTGCGGGCGAGGACGCCGCTCAGCGCGGCCAGGGTGGGTGCGCCGATGCCGGCGGCCAGCGGCTCGCGGACCCGGGCGTCCCCGACCGCCTGCCCGCGCCGGGTCACCTGGCGGCGGACCTCCTGCTCCCAGGCGTCGGTCAGGTCACGGGTGGCGCGGACGCGGACCCGGCGTGGGTTACACATCGATCAGCTCCTCCTCGGTGAACCGTTCCCGGTAAACGATGATCGTCTCGCGCTGTTGCCGTTGGACGTCGGCGAGCAGGTCGCGGGCGTCGGGGTGGTCGCGGCGCAGTTCCAGGGCGAGCCGGTGCCCGCGGCGCAGCAGCTCCCGAAACTCCTCCGCCCTGGCGACCCTGGCCCGCTGGCCGACCAGCTCGGTGAGATCGAGCCGCAGTTCGCCGACGCTGCGGACGGTGTGGCCGGGCTGGTCGACGGGCACGCCCGCGTCGGCGGCGACCCGGCGCATCGTCTGTTCGTCGCGGGGGTTCGTCCACAGGTGCACGAGCGGAGCGAGATCGGCGAGCTCGGCGACGGCCCGGCCGGCGAGCAGCGCGGACGCCGCGAACGTCTTCTGTGCCTTCACCGCACGCCGGTCGGAGAAGGCGACCCCCTCGGCGCGCAGGGAGCGCACGATCCGGGCGAACGGCCCGCGCACGGCGCTCAGGTCGATGCCGGCGACGGCGCGCCGCAGCGCGGTGAGGTCGGCGAGGCTGAACCCGACGCGGGTGCGCGCGGCCGGGTCGTCGTCCTGCTCCCCGGAAGGCCCGTGCGCCCTGGCAGGCTCAGCTAGGTTGATCAGTTCCTGTTCGCCGCGCCAGCCGAGCGCGAGAACATCCTCGATGTCGTCGTCGGGGACGTAGTCGAGCCGGCAGCGCAGCAGGAACCGGTCACCGAACGCGGCCAGCACCGGGTCGTCCGGGATGTCGTTGGACGACCCGAGCAGCGTGATCAGGTTGACGTCGACCGTCCGGGCACCGTTGTGGAAGGTCCGCTCGTTGATGAGCGTGAGCAGCGTGTTCAGGATCGCCGAGCTGCCCTGGAACACCTCGTCGAGGAAGGCGATGTCGGCTTCGGGCAGCATCCCGGCCGTGTTCACCTCGTAGACGCCCTCGGTCTGGAACCGGCGGATGTCGACCGGCCCGAACAGCTCGGCGGGTTCGGTGAACCGGCTGAGCAGATAGCTGAAGTAGCGGGCGTCGAGGATGCGGCGGAAGCGTTCCAGCAGGCTGGTCTTGGCGGTTCCGGGCGGCCCGACGAGCAGCACGTGCTCCCGGCACAGGACGGCCAGCGCGACCAGGTCGACCGCTTCGTCCCGGCCGACGAAGCCCTGCTTGACCTCGTGGAGCCGGGTCGCGAACGTGCGCGCCAGCACCCTGGTCGGCTGGCTCAGCGCTGGTGCTGGTGCTGGTGCTGGTGTGGTCATGGTGTGGTCATGGTGCGACGCTCTCCCCGTCGGTGACGATTGGGACCATACGAGTGGTGTGACTGGGCGTGACGACCAGGGCCACCCGGCGCTGCCCGTCGCCGGAGCGTCCGAGCCGCGGCTTCCTCTCTTGCTCCCGTTGCTGGCGGGCCGCCCGCAGCGCCCCGATCAGCTCGCCGAGCCGGCGGGCGTCCGCACGCCGCCCCGGGTTCCCGACCAGCTCGTCGGCGCGGCCGTCACGGAACACCGACCGGATCTCGTCGCCGTTGAGCCCCTCCGTGGCCCGCGCGACGGCGTCCACCAGGGCGGGGCTCACCGTGATGCCGAAATGCCCGGCGTGCACCCGGACGATCTCCCGGCGGGCTTCGGGGTCCGGCAGATCGATCCTGATCGGACGGAACCGGCTCGGCCGCAGCAGGGCGTCGTCGATCAGGTCGATCCGGTTGGTCGTGCCGATGATCAGAACGGGTACCTCGGGCCGGAAGCCGTCCAGCTCGGTGAGCAGCTGGGCGACGATCGCGTTCCCCGCCCGGCTGCCGCCGTCGTCGCGGCCGGTACGCCGCGCCGCGATCGAGTCGAACTCGTCGAAGACGACCACGGCCGGGGCGTTGCGGCGGGCCTCGGCGAACAGCTCACGGACCTTGCGCTCGCTCTCCCCGACGTACATGTCGGTGACCTCCGGCCCGCTGACGACCAGGATCGTCGCGGCCAGCTGGGCGGCCACGGCCTTGGCGAACAGCGTCTTGCCCGTCCCTGGCGGGCCGTGGAAGATGAACCCGCGTGGCACCAGGTCGTGGCGCAGATGCTCGGGCAGGTCGACGGCACCGCCGACGATGGTCAGCGCCCGCCTCAGCTCGGCCTTGACGTCGTCGTAGCCGCCGATCGCCGAGAACGGCACGTTCGGTACCTCGAACGAACTGGACGTGCGGGCCTTGAACACCCGCAGCTCGTGGCGCAGGTCCGCGAAGGTGGGCCGCCGGGCCTGGCTGATCGTCTCGCCGGTCGCCGGGTCGACCTGCTCGCCGATCGCCGGACGGTGCTGGTGGTAGGCGAAGCGCAGCGCGTTACGCAGGCGCACCGCGTTCATCCCGGCGACGTACTTGTACAGGTCGGTCGCGTCGAAACCGTCGAACAGCCCGGCTTCGGCGCGGGTCACCAGCGCCCGGCCCACCGGCACCCGCTCGCCGGAGCGGGTCGCCACCTCCCGGGGCAGGATCTCGATCGACAGCCGCACCGCAAACCGGTTGGCCAGCACCTCGGGGATCACCAGGGACGGGTCGGTGAACGCCAGCAGCACGCACGCGCTGCGCTCGTAGAGGACGTCGGTCAGCTCCCGGGCCTCGCTCGTCAGCGCCGCGTCGGTACCGCCGGCGAGCAGGTCCAGATGCGGCACGACAACCACGTCGCCCGGCTTGGCGTCGGCGACCGCGGTCTGCAATGCCGTCAGCAGCTCGGCGCGGCGCCCGCCGCCGAGCGGGGTCGCCGCACCGAAACCGCCCGGTGCCCCCAGCGCCGCGCTGTCGCTGCCGCTGCTGCCGTTGCTGCCGTTGCCGGCGGCGCCGACGAGCCGGAGCGTCCGCTGCGGCCGTCCGGACCGGCCGGCGATCTCGTGCGCCAGATGCTCGACGAGCAGCTTCTCGCAGCGCACGAGGACGGACAGGCCGCTCTCCAGGTAGGCGGCAGCCCGGTTGATCTCCATGTCGTGCGCGATCAGGACGGCTTCCCGCTCACTCAACGTCTCCGGATGGCCGAGCCCCGCGGCCACGCCCCGTTCGGCTGGATCAGCGACGTCGACGGTGCCGGCGTCCGGAGCGGTGT
>NZ_CAKJTP010000261.1:0-3542 GCF_917627335.1 Protofrankia sp. CiT1
CGATGACGCGGGCCGTCCCCGCCTGCAGCACCGCGGCGTTGGCGACCCGTACGCCCACGCCCGTACCTGCTCCCGCCCGTCCGGTCGCCTTCGACAGTGACCCGGTCGTCCTACAACGGGTCATCGATCGGCTACGTGTACTCGACGACTGGCACCGCCCGCCCCCGGGACATGGTGTGAAGGACCGACACCACAGCAGCACCCGCCACAACGACGTCCGGCCGGGGGCCCTGCGCCAATGACGATCACTCGTCCTGCCGTTACCCCCGCGCTGAGGACCTCCAACCGCTCCCCCGACGTCGGCTGGCCGTGGCCGGCCGCGCAGGCCGCATGACCCCGCATTCCCGTCCCGTTCCGATCGCGCTGCGCCCGGTCGTGTTCCTCGCCTCGATCGTTCAGATCTTGACCGTTGATCGTTGATCTGGCGGGTGCTGCCTGGTTGATGATGGAAATCGTGTTACGGGCGGGGCAGTAGCCCGGGTGTCGCACCGGGTCGGCGCCGGCTCCACGGGCCGGGGGTGGTGCTGGGGTCGGGACGGGGTCGTGGCGTGGTCAAGCGCGGGCGGGCAGGGCCTGGATCCGGTCGACCATGGCGGCGATCTGATGGGCCCAGGGCCAGGTCTCGGGGATGCGGATCTCGCGGCGCCGCCCGGAGCGGATGATCCTCGCGGCGACGTGCAGGACCCGGTAGCGCAGCGTCTTCGGCTCGGCCTTCGCGAGTTCGCCGTCGAGGGTGAGCAGACGTAGCCAGGCGAGTAGGTCGCAGGCCATCGCGACCGCGACACACCATCCAAGGTTGATCGTCTTCTTCTTCGACGGGAGCCGGCGTAGGCCGGTGTCCTTGCCGCGGCGGATGAACGCCTCGACCCTCGCCTGGAGGCGGTGGACGGCTTCGAGGAACGGGACCTGGTGGCCGGTGGGCAGGTTGGTGGCGGTGACCTGGAAACGGAAACCGGCGTGCTGCTCGAACAGGGACAGCTGCGCGCCGGGTGCGGGCCGCTCGCGCCGCGCGATCAGGCGCAGGGTCTTCGGCCAGTTGCGGTACCGGTCGCCGTCCGGGCCCTCGCGCAGCAGGCCGGTCAGCTCGGCGACCTGCCCGTTGCGTCGCGGTTCGCCGTCGGTGCGCACGGCGGCGGCCCAGACGGTCTCCGGGACCTCGCCGACGACCGAGCGGACCCGGTCGTCGACATCGAAACCGACGGCGTAGTAGACGGTTCGTTCGGGATGGCCGGGGTCGTTGCCGAGCCGGTCGAGGAAACGGACGAGGGCGTGGCTGGATCCGGCGCCGTCGACGGTGATCAGCAGCTTGCCGCGGTGGGTCTCGGGGAGTTGGGCGATCGCATCCTTGATCACTTCGATGTGGTCGTCGGCGGTGTTCGACCCGGCGTTGCCGGGCCGGAGCTTCAGGACCAGGCATTCACCGGTGTTGTCGCACCAGGCGGTCAGCAGGTGGTGGCCGTAGGTCTTCGTGAACGTGCCAGCGGCGCCTTCCTTGTCACTGTGCGCGATCACGATGGTGGCGTCGACGCGGAGCACGACGACGTCGCCGAGGTCGGTGCCGGCGACCGTGGACGGCGGGATCGCGCCGTGCCGGGCGGCGATCTGTTCCCAGACGTGGGCGCGGACCTCGGCGCGGGCGGCGGCGATCTCGCCGAGCCGGCCGGAGGTCTCCGCGAGCACCCGCCAGCCGGTCGCCACCGAGGCGACCGGGCCGAACAGTTCGCCCTGGTCAGCCAGGGCGTTGACGTCATCGAGCCGGGTCCCCCCGTCGGCGATCGTGACGGCGAGGTCGGTCACCACCCGGCCGCGGTCGTGGCCCGGGTAGGCCGTGGTGCCGGCGAGCGCGGCGGTGATCGCCGCGGGCATCCCGACCTTGTCCATGAGCATCCGGGCGCCGGCGGTGCCGGCACGGCTGGTGATCCCCTGGCCGCCGACCGTGGCGTACATACCGTTCGACCACTGCGTAGACTTCACCTGCGAGGTGCTCCTGATCTACTGGACAATTGGGCCTCAGATACCCGCATTGTCCCAGGTCAGGGGCACCTTTCCGCATCCAGGGTCTAGATCAACCAGAAATTGACTGAATACTCCAGGCTGGTCGAGTACGGCCTGGTCCGGCCTTCTTGTGTGCCGCCGCAGCCGATCCGGGAACTGCGGGACCTCACGCGGTATCGCAAGGCGCAGATCGAGGAGCGGACCCGGGAGGTCCAGCGCCTCGAGAAGTTCCTACAGGACGCGGGTATCACGCTGTCGTCGGTGTCCTCCTCGATCCTGACGAAGTCCGGCCGGGATATCCTCGAGGCGATGATCGCGGGGAGCACCGACCCGGAGGTCCTCTCGGAACTCGCCCGCGGCCGGCTACGCAGCAAGATCCCCACGCTACGGCAGGCACTCAATGGCTTCTTCAGCGGCCACCACGGCCTGATCATCGGGGAGATTCTCGCGAAGGTCGACTACCTCGACGAGGCGATCGACCGGCTCTCGACCGAGATCGACCGGGTGATCCCCCCTTTCGAGGAGAAGGTCGCCCTGCTGGACACGATCCCCGGGGTTGACCGCTGCACCGCGCAATGCCTGCTCGCCGAGTCGGGTAGCCGGAGCGCGTTGCCGCGCTCCGGCCCCCTCAGAACCGTGCGGGCGCCTCGTCGACGCACACGGCTCAAGCAAGCCGCGAGAGCGTTGCGGGTTGAAGCGCGGGCTTCCTGCGTTTGCGGGCTTGGAGCTCGCGGTGGCAGGAGGCATGTATCAAGCGGGTTCGGTTCCTTTCCGGCGTGCCATTCTCGCGGTGATGGACGAGGTACTCGGCGGCGATTGCCCGTCGGACCACGCTCAGCCACCAGCGTTCCCACTCCGAAGGAGACTGGGGTGGCTGGTCGACGGCAAGCAGATGATCGCGACAGAGCGGGCAGCGGCCGGCCTGCCGGGTGAGCAGGCGCAGGTTGTAGCTGTCCAACGGGGGTTTAACCCGCCGCCGCCGGGAGGCCCAGTAGTCACGGAGGTCCGGATCGTCAGGCGATGCCGCACCGGTGACCATCTGGTGCCGGACAATAGGAGTCCAGGCAAACTTGACCAGGTGGGGAACGCTGCCGTGCTCATCAGCGCCAGCACGGTTGCCGAACACCCATCGGTCGTTCCTCGACGTGTCGAACCTGCCGAAGTAGCGGCGGGCGACCCACCGCTTCGGCTTCCCGGAGTGGGTGCGCTTGGCCCACCGCCAGGTGAGCTTCCACACATAGTTGTCCAGCTCACCGAAGGTCTTGCTGGACACCACTCCCCGATGTAGGGTAGGCGACTGGCGCGGTAGAACTATAGGCTGTAGGCGTCCGGTACATTTGACCGCACGGTTTCCCATGCGTTTCTCATCCCGGCGAGCCATGGCAGTTCCCCGTTTCCAGCCGCCCCCCATCGATTCCGGACATGAGGTTCTCCCTCATCCGGCTCTCCGACGTTCTTCACCTGCCAGCTTGCGCGAGCCGGCCGTACCACACGTTCCCGGTCAGCCGTTCGAGACCGAGGCGGTTACCGGACATGATGATGTGTTT
>NZ_CAKJTP010000262.1:0-1671 GCF_917627335.1 Protofrankia sp. CiT1
GCCGGGACCGCCGCTCCCAGCCCTAGACGAGGAGCGCCGTCCATTGTCCACCCTTGAAGAACGACCTGTGCCGTCCCGTCCGCCCACCGTCCGTACCGGTGACGGCGTCCCAGCCAAGCACCCGCTGATGACGTGCGGGAGGCCGCCCGGGCGCTGCGGGTTAGCGAGATGACTGTCCGCCGGGCGATCCATGACCGGGCGATGCCCGCTGTCGTGGTCGGCCGTGCCTACCGCGTCCCTCGCACGTTCATCACCCGGCTGCTCGACACGGCCGACAGCGGTCAGACCGCTGTGGCTGCGGAGTTGGCCCCCGTGCCTGCGGGGGGTGCCGTATGAACCGCCAACCGATCGGCTGGCGGTTGGTCGCTGCCGATCCCCGTTCCCGGATCGGGTGGCGACGCCGCCGAGGATCTCGCGGATGCGGTCGTCCGTGAGGTTGAGCGGATCGCCCGGGAGTTGCTGCGCCGTGGTGGTGAGAAGTGAGCCGCCCTTGCCAGCCCGAGGACATCCTTGACGTCGAACCGGGCCGGTCGGCGACACCGCTGATGCTGGCGACCCGGGCAGCCGACCTAGGTCTGGATATCGCTGTGCGTCACGCCCGTGGTCAGCGGGTCGACGCCGACGAGGTACTGGAGCTGTTGGCTACCGAGGTCGCGGCGGCCCGCGCCGCACGGCGCGGACTGCAGACCGGTGTCTTGCGGGCACTGCACGCGGGCGCGACCTGGCGGCAGATCGGTGAGGCGACCGCCAGCAGCCCGGCGGACGCGACGGCGGCCTTTCTCACCTGGGTAGCTGAGCAGCACCGTCACCTCCCGGACCTGTTCACCGCCGTCGACGAAGCCCATGCCTGTCGTCTTGCCGTGGAGGCAGGCCGATGAGCGCTGTCGATCTCACTCCCGTCGGTACCCCCGTGGGTCGGGCCTGTCACCGGCTCCGTGTCGCCACGGACATCGTTGACCGGTTCGTCGGTAACACGGACGTCGCGTTCTACATCTGGATCAAGTCCGGCTTCTACTACACGAGCATCCCGGTGATCGAATTTCAGATCACAGAGGATCAGGATGCCGATGGTGTGTCGTACCGAAGCCGTGCCGCTGACGACCACCGTCTCACCGGTATCGACACGTTCGCCCGCGAGTTCGGTCTCACCCTGCACACAACAGAAGGCGGCCTCGGGCACGAGGGCAGCCTGTGGGCCTGGGGCACGTTCACCCACCAGGGTGTCTGCGTCACGGTCTACACACTGCTCAGTGACCCGGAGGTCACAGCCGAGGCCCGTGATCGCTACACCCCGGTCATCGGAACGGGGCCGGGCCGGTCGTTCACCGTAACGGAGCCGGGCCGATGAGTATCCAGGGCGGCCTGCTGCTGCCGACCGGCCCGGATGGTTGGTTTCCGCCGCTGTTCGCTCCGGTTGTTGAGGTAGGAGGCAGCCGGTACACCGCCGGGCTGTACGCCTCGGAGGCGCAGGCGCAGGCGGCGGGGGACGCGCTCGCGGACCTCCACCCATCCGTGGTCATGCACGGGGTGATCGAACTGCTGCCGGCCGGGGTCGTCACAGAGCTCGCGTCCGCCTACGACGCGATGGAGCAGCTGGATGGTGCGGCATGACCGCCGCCGCATCGCTCGCGGATGCGCTGGCTGGTTTCCTCACGGCCGCCGCCGACCATT
>NZ_CAKJTP010000262.1:1855-3605 GCF_917627335.1 Protofrankia sp. CiT1
GCTGACCCGCTGCTGCGGGAGTACACCGACGCGGTGAGCGCGGAAACCGATGCCACGGTCGCGGTGGCGCTCGCGTGCGCCGACCGCGCACCCGGCTATGAGATCGCTGTGGCCCGGCGGGTCCGTCGTGTGACGGTCGCGGCCCGGCGGGCCGCTGGCCGTCGGGCCGGTATTCCCACCCTCCCGGCCGTGCTGGTCGCCGCCCGCGCTGAGCTGTGGGCCGCGGCCGGGTGGCCGGTCAGCGGCGCGGCGGTCCTGTCTCCCCGTGCACGGGAGGTGGCGGTATGACCGCCACTGTCACCGTCCGGGATCGCGCCGCGCTGCACATCCATCAGGCGTTGACCGCGACCCTGGAGGCGTTGCGAGCCTCGGCGGCCCGCTGCCCGGTCGCCGACCAGGTCCGCCAGGTCGATGCGGCGATGACCGAACTGCTGGCCGCGCGGCGCGTACTCGCCGGACAGGACCCGACGACCGAGGCGCCGCAGGTGCAGCCGGGTCTGCCCGCCGCGTTGGATGTCTGCGGCCGGCTCCTAGTCGAGCACGAGACGGTGACTGGCAGGCGTGTTGGTGTTCGGGTGGACGTGTGGCGTTACACCGGCCACGAGCCGCTGGCCTGCGTGGAGATCGATGCCCTCGGTGCGGTCGGTGACGACACCGACCAGGTGCTGCTGGCCGACCTGCGGTCGCTCTACACGTGGCTCGGGGTGACCCCGACCGTCCGCACCGGCGGCAGCGACGGCACCCTGACCGTGATTGAGGCGGGCGTCACCCGTACCGGCATCGCAATCAAGATCGGCGCTATCACTCCCACGGTCACCGTCGATGAGGCGCGGGCCGCGCTTGGCCTGCCCGTGGGCAACAGCCACGCCGGCCGGGCCGGTGCCCAGGGCCTGGCCGGCCCGGCGGAGACCGGCCCGGACGGTGACGTCTGTGTGGTCTGTGTCGTACCGATCCGACCGGCCGGTGAGGTGGTGGACTGCGGCTACGGGCCGGAGCATCCCGGCTGTCATCAGGATGCCCCCGACATCCATCCCGATGAGCTGGCCGGGGCCGGGCGGTGAGCGCCCGCCTGGCCGTGCGCTGGCGGCAACGGGCCGCCTGCCGGGGCGTCGACCCGGAGCTGTTCTTCCCGGTCGGGACGACCGGCCCTGTGGTCGAGTGGCAGACCGCGGCGGCGAAAGCGGTCTGCGCCGGCTGCCCGGTGATCGACGCCTGCCGGGGCTGGGCGTTGGCGACCCGGGAGCCGTTCGGGATCTGGGGCGGGCTGAGCGAGCAGGAGCGCCGGGCGCCGCATGCCCGGCCCGCCGCGGGCGTGCGTCCCGTTCCTGTCCGGCGCTGGCCGCTGGTCGCCGCGCAGGCGTGCTACCTGTGCGTCGGGAACCCCGGCCCGGACGGTTGCCGCCGCTGCGGGGGCACCGGTGTGGACCCGGGCGTCGCTCGCGGGGGCGCGGCATGAGCGGGCGTATCGATTCCCGTGGGCTGCGTGCCGGTGACGACGCCCGGACCGGGGATGGTGGCGTGAGGGTTCGGGCGGATGACCGGGAAGCGGCCGGGAAGCGGTCGGTGGCCTGGCCGCTGATCGTCTCTTTGGTATTGATCGCCGGGGTGTGGGCGGCCGGGGCGGTGTGGTCCTATGACCACCAGTCCCACTTCGCGCAGAGCCTGGGGTTCCATCACGGCTATCTGCTGCCCGCGGTCGCGGACGGGCTGCCGGTGGCCATGGCAGCGGTGGCGTTCTCCGCGGTGGTGG
>NZ_CAKJTP010000263.1:0-1146 GCF_917627335.1 Protofrankia sp. CiT1
TAACCCCGCCCTGTGGTGTACCCGTCACTTCACGGCGGACCGTCCCGTCCTCCATCACACCCGCGCCCAACATCGCACGCAGGAGCTTCAAGACACGACGATCACAGACCCTTTCCTCAACCGCCGCCATCAACCGGTCACGTGGAATCGCAGTGAAACAATTAGCGATATCCGTTTCCACGATCCACCGCCGGCCCCGCCAGGGCTCATCCACGAGCACCTGAAGAGCGTCGTGCGGGCCACGCCCGGGACGGAACCCGAACGAACACGGTAGGAAATCAGCCTCGAACACCGGTTCGAGAACCAACTTCACCGCCGCCTGCACGACCCGGTCACGCACCACGGGAATCGCGAGCGGACGCACACCACCATTACCGCCGGACTTAGGAATAAACACCCGACGGGCCGGCGACGGCCGCCACCTACCCTCCCGTAGATCCGTAGCCAACTCGCCGAGGAAACGATCCACACCGTATTCCTCGACGTCCGCGACGGTAATCCGGTCAACACCGGGCGCGCCCTTGTTCGCACGCACCCGCACCCACGCACGCTCCAGCACGTCCCCGCGACAGACCTTGTCGTAGAGCGCGTGGAACCGACGCCCGGGATCCGCCTTGGCCGCCCGGTACAGCGTCCGTTGCAGGGACTGAACAGTATCTTTCCCGGCGGTACTAGCCGCATGCATGGCACTCACCAGCTCCTCCCCAATCCGAACGCACCGACGAAGCAGCGGTCCTTCCCTCACCGACGGTTATGTTGTCCGCCGGCTACAACCGGTACTACGACCGCCTCCGACTCCCTCCCGACAGGCCATCCACTTCCCGGTTTGACCGGTTATAAGACAGCCACAACTACCGACGGCATCCACTCGCGGGACCGCCGGGTCGGGGAGGGTCTCTCCAGTTCCCGCCGTCACCTTCTAGACGTTCCGCCGCCTATACACCGGGGAGTTCTTCACGGCTGCACTCCAGGATCTCCACCGTTTCCATGGCCTTCACCGTGACGGACTCGGCTCGGCTCTCCCTTTTCCCCACCCGAAAGTGGGAATCCTCACGATGCGGCAACGTTCGCTTCACGCTACGGACCATCTAGTCGCTTCCCCAAAAGGGCTTTTGACGCTGCGCTTCGACGCCGGGCGTTTCCCCC
>NZ_CAKJTP010000263.1:1679-3114 GCF_917627335.1 Protofrankia sp. CiT1
TTTCCGAGTCGGATTGAAACCTCAGGGTGTTCGCTTCCGAATCTTTACGAACGCGAACAGCTATGGTTCCCGCCTTCTGTGTGGCGCTACCGATGGTCCGCCAGGTGGGGGAGTCAGTAGACGCGTAGCCGGGACTACCTGCTCGTCAGGCGGCCGGGCATGTCGTTTTGACGTACTGGGTGAGCATCCATCCACTCAGATTCAACGACGGGGCGTACCCGTGCACCCATGCTCCGTTGTTCGCCAGTAAACCGTCCGTATCGAATTCTTCGCCTCTCCGCAGTGTGCCTATGATCGGCGTGTCATGGCCAAACGAGCTGTGCAATGTCGCGTCCTCGGCGCAGACATACCGGCGCTGCACCGTCCCGGCCGCTGTGGTGGGGGCGGGTTGCGGGCTGAGGGATGCGGATTGCGGTGCTACCGGGGTATCCGGTGGCCGAACGGTGCCAGTCGGTGCGTTCTGTGCCAGCGGCACGGGCGTCCCGGAAATCCGCGCGGTGGTCAGCGCCGTTGGTGCCGGGGACGAGGTTGTGCTTTGGTCCAGGCCGCTCGGGAAGGCGCCGGTCGATGAGTGCGGGGATGGTGTCACCAGCGCCGTGTGAGATGGCGTCGTGGCCGGCGATGCCGCGTCCGTTCGGCCCATGAGTATCGGGGTAACCGCGGTCAGCGCGACAGCGACCGCCAGGGCGACGCAGGCGATGAGCGCGAACAACAATACTGGTCGCCTCTGTCCGGCTGGGGAGGTCCCCGCGCCTGAATCCCGCGCCGCACCGCCCGCTTTGGGAACGGTGTCTTCTCCGGGCAGGGTATGCGTACCGGCGTGGCCATGCTCGGTCGGTCCGGGATCCGGCAGCGAGAACTCGGATCGGGCGGTCCAGATCGGTCCGCCCGCGATGTCGAGGCTGGGAGCCGGATCCATGCCGTGTCCGCTGCTGGCGACGCCGGGCGAGAGCTGGGTTCTCGCCGCGCCATGGCCGACGTGGTGCAGCGGCTGGAGGTGGCTCGCTGTGACCGGCGCGCCGGTCAGTGCAGCGGCGATATCTTGGCCGAACGCCTCCGCGCTGGGGTGGCGGGCCTCGGGCTCGAACTCGCATGCCCGTTTGACGATGGCGTGGAGGCGGGCTGCCACCGGATCGGTTGGTTTCCGCCGGCATTCCTCCCCGCGGCAGCGCGGGTATCCGATCATCATCTCGTGCAGCAGCAGGCCAGCGGCGTAGATGTCGCTGGCTGGCGTCGCTGGCTCGCCGCGGAGCTGTTCCGGGGACATGTACAGCGGCGTTCCGACCATGGCTCCGGCTGTGGTGAGCCTGGCTGCGTCGGCGTGTCGGGCTAACCCGAAATCGGCCAGATAGGCATACAGCTGGTCGTCACTCTGCTGGTAAAGCAGCACGTTTGCCGGCTTGACGTCCCGATGAACAACACCGCGCGTATGTGC
>NZ_CAKJTP010000263.1:3511-4304 GCF_917627335.1 Protofrankia sp. CiT1
CGCATTCAGGGCCTCGGCGACCTGACTGGCGACACGCCCGGCCACTGCCGGTGGGAACATGCCACGGCGCTGGATCTCCTCGTCCAAGTCGCCCGGCATGAGGGGCATCGCCAGGTAGAGGAGCCCATCCTGTTCGCCGGCATTGTAGACGGGCACGATATGGGGGTGGTGCCCGGCGCCCAGCGCTCTGGCCTCCCGCAGGAACCTTTCCCGGCCGACAACGCCATCGACGCCCACGGCCGGGTCGATCACCTTGAGGGCTATCCGCCGGTGCCCGCCCACCTGTGCTTCGAGCGCGACGTACACCGCGCCAAAGGAGCCGGAACCACGGATACCTTCGATGCGGTACCCAGCGAACATGTCGTTGGGTCTTAAATGCCGCCTTGCCGGCATGCCGGTCCCCCGTGGATGACGGTGGCATTGACGTCCATCAGGTTACTGGCGGTCAACGCCTGCCGTTCAGGGGCATCTAACCTGGTCTGTTCGCGCACTGGCAGCTCGCCTACACGCCCTGACGGCTGGGCGGCACGAGCCCCCCCGTGACGGGCGTGTCATGCGGGATCTGTGGGGGGCGGGTGAGACTCCCGCCGCCTACCCATGGACGCTCGCTGTCAGCCTTAAGACACGTATGGGAAATAATCCTGTACTTGGGGTCACCATGAAGCTGTGGTCGCCGGCAACCATGACAGTACGTCACCCGGTGATCCAGGAGGTGTTCCTATGGCAAACCCGGGACAACCCACGATTCGCCTGGGCGCGAGTGGACCTGCCGTCACAAGGGCGCAGCGGGCGG
>NZ_CAKJTP010000264.1:0-3265 GCF_917627335.1 Protofrankia sp. CiT1
CCGACTGGGTCGTCCCCGCACGCGCGGGGATCTTCCCCAGCACGGACAGTCCATTGAGGAGCCCGAGGAGTCGTCCCCGCACGCGCGGGGATCTTCCCCTCACGCGGCTACGGATCGGGATGGCGGTGCAGTCGTCCCCGCACGCGCGGGGATCTTCCCGCCGCTCGCGCACGGACTCACCGCCCGCGGGTGTCGTCCCCGCACGCGCGGGGATCTTCCACGCGAGCAGGGCCGGGCCGGCGCAACGTCACGGTCGTCCCCGCACGCGCGGGGATCTTCCGTACACCCGGCCGCCCTCGCCTGACCGCTGCGCGTCGTCCCCGCACGCGCGGGGATCTTCCCCGCATCCAGAAAACGCGCGCGGAACGCGAGCTGTCGTCCCCGCACGCGCGGGGATCTTCCGCCCGAGGGGCTCGTCGCGACCCACGAGAACCTGTCGTCCCCGCACGCGCGGGGATCTTCCGCTCGTCATGCGCTACGGGTTCGCCTACCCCGTGTCGTCCCCGCACGCGGGGAGATCTTCTGATGACCGCACAAGATACAGAGCTTGAATGGTCAGGGTCTGGTTACGGGGGTTGTGGATCCGGGGCCAGGCCGGCCTGGCCAAGGAAGCCGGCGATGAGGTCGGGTCGGTACTGGATGCGTTTGAGCAAGGTCTTGATCGTAGCGGTGAGTTGGTCGACGGTGACACGGGTGTGGTTGCCCAGGTCGCGTTTGACATGGGCCCAGACCTCTTCGACGGGATTGAGGTCGGGGGCGTAGGCGGGCAGGCGAACCACGGTCAGCCAGCTGGTGTGGGGGGTGAGGAACGCACGCATCGCGGCGCTGCGGTGGGTGTTGAGGTTGTCCCAGCACAGGATGATCGGGGCGTGTAGTTGGTGGTGCGCGGCGACGATCAGGGTGGCGTAGTCGTCTTCGGGCCAGCCGTGCGCGGCCGGACCCCGGTTCCCTGACGGTGAACCCCTTCTGACCAGCTATTATGGCTTTAGGCAGTCTACTTTTCTCGATCTTGACGACAAGCGTGACGCCGACCCGGATTGCAGTCACGTTCCATGCTGCTCCTGGGGCGCGGTATCGTTCAAGGTGAGTCCGGTAGCGAGGAGGCCCGCCGTGGACGAACCCGAGTTGCTGGCAGCCTTCCGCGATGTCGAGCTTGTTGATCCTCCGCAATGGCTTGACAGAGTACTCGCGGAGGCGGATGCGGATCTTGCTGCGGGATACGTCCTGTCGTTCGGGTCGGTCGAGGAGTTCGACGCATACGCGCGACAGATCACCGCTGATGATGGGGAGACGCTGCGTCGCACGGCATGAGGTATATACCGGACATCTACCATGTTCGGTGTGCCCACCTTCGATGCGCTCGATCGCTTTTGGGCTGACTACCGACGGCTCACCTATGCCCAGCGGGAGCGGTTCCTCCGGGCGCGTGACCTGTTTGTCGAGGACCTCCAAGCCGGGGTCGGTTTCCGCAAGAGCCTCCGGGTCAAGGGGTTCCGCGGGGAGCCTGGGGTCTTTGAGATGACGTGGGCAGGCGATGGTCGCGCCCTGTTCCGTTATGGCGAGTCGGAGAAGGACGGCGAGGCACACATCGTCTGGCTGCGGGTCGGCACACATGACATTTTTGACAGGCCCTGACGCGAGACTGCGGTCCGTTCTCATCGATCGTGCGGGACATGCGGATAAACCGCTCTTTCCTCAGATGCCGGGCACCGTCCACTGGATGGAACCGCAGTCGTGCCAGTGACGGTGCATAGCCGATGTGCCGAGTCCGCCTCCGGCAGCGGCGCACGCGCGGCTCGGGACGTTGTTGGGAAGATTGATGAGATCCTCCGGGTCCCACACGACCGCCGTTTGGTCGCTGCTGCTGGTGATGGCTCGGTGGCCGTCCGGAGTGATCGCCACCGCGTTCACCTGGTCGGTGTGGCCGGTGAGGGTGGCCGTGCGGAGTGTGGTGGTCAGCGTGGTGATGAGGCTGGTCCGGGCGGCGGCGGTGGAGTGGGCGTCGACGGCGGTGGCGGCGAGTGCGAGCTGGAGGGCTTTCCGCGGGTCGCGGTCACGGATCGCGTTGGCGTCGGCGAGCATGCTCCGGGCGGTTGCCGCACGCTGCTGTTCTGCAGCGATGTTCCGTTGACGGGCGGCCCGCCGGCATTGATACGCGGCGATTCCCACTGCGACGAGAGACACAACGAGCAGGACAGCCATAGCCACGATGACCTGCCGGGCGTGGCGGGCACGGCGCTGCTCCACGCTACGGCGAGCGCTGTCGGCCGCGATACTGGCCGCGAGAAAATCCGCGCTGACCTCAGGAAGCTGGACGCCGCCGGTGGCCTCGGCGGCACGGTCCCGAGCGGCGGCGAGACGGGCACCGCGGTACACCAGGTCTGGGTCACGGTGGTGGGCGTTCCAGACGTGGGCGTCCTCGGCGAGGCGCTGCTCGACCAGGAGACCCGCACGATCCTCATTGATCCAATTGCGGAGGGTGGGCCAGGCCCGCAGCAGCGCTTCATGGCTGATCTGCACCGTGCGCAGCCCCGTGACCGGATTATGCCCGGTCGTCAACAGCCGGACGGTGGGCGCGGTGAACGCCGCCACCACGGCAGCCGCCTGCCCGGCATCGGGAGCGTCTGCGAGAAGACGGTCAAGATCGCGTTGGCGTCGGGTGTCGTCGGTGCCATCGATGCCCACCTGGACCAGACCGAGCAACAGCCGGCGTGCGCTCCGTCGGGCCGCGGGGCCAAGAGTGGCGTAGGCATGTTCCGCGGTGGTCGCGACAGCCTGGTGCACGCCACCGGTAGCCAGGTAGCCGCTGATGGTCAGATAGCGGCCGTCGCGATGCTGCCAGGTCGCAAGCAGGGCATGCGACAGCAACGGCAGGACCCCGGCCGGGTAGGACCGGACCTCCGCGGCCGGGGTACCCGCGGTGGTGGCGCCGACATCGCGCAGCAGCAGATCGACCAGGTCGTCTTCGGGCTCAAGGCCAGCGTCCCGGGCGGGCCGGCCCACCGCGTCGACGAGTTCGTCCCGGCTCATCGGACCGACCACGACCTGCGCCCGGTCCAGGGCTGCGGCCAGCGGGGGGAACGCGGTGGCGTGACCGTAGAAATCCGCGCGGAGACCGAGCACGACCAGCCCGACCGGGGGACGGCCCCCCGGCTCATCCCCGGCAGCCAGGGCGTGCAGGGCGTGGACGAAGGCGTGCCGGTCGCGATCGGGAACACCGGGGGCGAACAGTTCCTCCAGCTGGTCGACCACCACCAGCACCCGG
>NZ_CAKJTP010000265.1:0-3248 GCF_917627335.1 Protofrankia sp. CiT1
GGTGGCTCCCTCCGTCGCCTCGCGCCGCACGCACCCCAGCCCCGCTCCTTGATCCACGCCCCTATTGCCGGGCGTTCTTAGAGGCTCCAGCAATAGGGCGTTCGATCAGGGAGCGGCGCCCGGGCGGATGGATCGCGAGGCGGCGGAGGGAGGCGCCATTTCCTTGCGGCACGTACCCGGACCGTCGATGAGGGTGCCCGCCCAGATCACCCGCTCATCCATCACATCCGCGCGCCCGTGGCGAGCTCTGGCTGAGTATCAACGAGGCCCCTGCGGCCTGCTCAGGCCCCGTCGACCAGCGGGCCATCGCCGGACCCACCGCATCGCCTCGTTGTCAGCTACCGTGCCCTCCACAGCGAGCTACTGATGATCGAGCTGTGTCGGCATGGCTCGATCGTCCCGGACAGCCCCGTGTGCCCCTCACGGCGCATCAGCCGGTGAGGAGGGTGATGGTGCGGCCGGCGGGACTGGCGGTGGTGGTGAGGGTGGTGCGTTCGTCGATGCTGGGGGCACCTCGGCGCTGGTCGAAGATCACCAAGGTGCCGGTGGGGAGGCGGAGGCGGTCAAGATAGCGGTCGACCTGTCGGAGCCCGGAGGACAGCGGGTTGGACCGGCCGGTGCGCCAGGCCTTGATCTCGATGCCCTCGCGCTGGACGCGCGGGATGCCGTCCGGGGTGGTGTAGGGCCAGCGGAGGTGGAGGTCGATGCGGCCTGAGCCGACGGCGTACTCGCGTTCGACCACGCCGGTGCCGTTGACGGCGCGCTGGAGGTAGCCCATGAGGATGAGCTGGGCCGCGGCTTCGTTGTAGTAGCCGCGGCTGGTGAGGAACTCGCCGTTCTCGACCCACCAGTCGGCGAACTCCGAGAGGACCTTGGGCAGGTCGAACCCGCCGTCTGGGCGGACGAAGGTGCGCGGGTCAGCGGTGACGCTCTCCTGGATGCTGGCGGACAGGACGCGGACGATGACCTCGCGGTAGATGGGGTTCGCGGCCCTGACCGGGGGGTTGGGGGCGATGAGGCCGAGGTCGCGGACGTAGCTGAGGTCGTCGTCGTAGGGGTCGAGGGCGAGCGGGTCGCCAGCGATCAGCGGTGCGATGATCCGCCGGACGCGGGGTTCGGCGAGCCTGGCCGTGAGGGAGTCGAGGTGGGTGGCGCGGGTGAGGATCAAGCGCTCCTTGGCCTGGTCGAGGTGTTCGACGGTGATCGGTTCCGACGCGGGCACGCCGATCTCCTCGACAACCTCCTGGGCCAGGGCGTTGACCAGCCACGGCTGGCCGCTGGTGAGCTCGTAGGCGTGGTCGACGGCGCCCGGGGCGAACTGCTGGCCGGTGTCGGTGGTGTGCTGGCCGTAGAGGTCGGCCACCTCGCCTGGGGTGAAGTCGCCGAGTCGCAGCGACTTCAGCTTGATGTTGAACGGGCTGGATGTCCCCAGCCGGGACGCGTCACCACCTGCCGCAGCCTTATAGTCACGGACGTCGCGCAGGCCGCAGAGGACGACCGAGACGGGGAACGGGGCGGGACGGCTGTTATAACCGTCGCGAAGCTGGCTCAGGATGCTGATCAGACTCTGCCCGCGCAGCGCGTCGATCTCGTCGAAGAACAACACCAACGGCCGGGGGCAGACTTCGGCCCACTCGCGGAGCGCGGTGCCAAGCAGTGCCGCCGCGGGTGCCATGGGCCAGGCCGACGGGCGAAGGTCGGGTGGCAGCTGCCACCGGGCAGCTTCTTTGATCCGTTGGAGGATACCCAGCGTGGCGGCGCCGAAGTCGTCGCCCGCCGCGCGGGCCGCCTCGCAGGAGAAGTGCAGCGCGGCGTACCGGCCCTGGGCGGTCAGGTCGCTGGCGAGCGCGCGCAGCGCGGTCGTCTTGCCTGTCTGGCGGGGGGCGTGCACGACGAAGTAGGCCTTGAGATCCACCAGCCCGGGCACCTCCGGCAGCCGGGAGAGCGCTGGGATCATGTAATGCTCCGCCGGCAGGCACGGACCGGCCGTGTTGAACCGACGACCCATCGATCCCGCCCCTCCAAGGCCCGGCGAATGGTTCTTGCTCCGCGTACCACCCTACGCGTGATCGACGATCTACAGCCGCTACCGCCTGGCCGGCTGGTGCGGAGGTCGTGAGTGCCTTCGCCGCACCGGCCGCGTCCGGCGGTGCGGAGGGCGGTTCCTGCGTCGTCACGCAAAGGCCGTACGGGCCAGGTGGTGGGCGATGTCGCGGACCGTCATCCCACACCCGCGTACAGCGAGATCACCGTGTCCGACAGGCCCCGACCCGCCGCTCGCCCTTCGGGATCAGCCTTGGCTCGAACCTCCCCGCCCGCCCCCTCCCCCGCCCCGCGCATAGCCCAGATGCGCATCGAGTTCGGCCGCGGGCCCCGCTCGAGAACCTGCTTGAGCAACCCGGACAGCAGCCCGCCCTGCCCGGTCAACTTCACCCCGCCGTCCTCCGACCCGGCCTGCGCGAGAAGCGCCGCGACCGCGGCCCCTTGTCCTTCTATCGCCTGGGCCTCCGCGACAGCAGGATCGCGACCTGCGGCAGCTGCCTGCGGACGAGGCGGTCGACGAGTGCGCAGCCGCGTCGCGGCGATGAGTCTGTCGGCACGCGGGTCTACCTTTCAAGCGGGACCACCACCTCATCAGGGAGTACGGGCATGGGCCTCATCCACATCGAGCTGTTCGCCACCCTCGACCTCGTCGCGCAGGCACCCGGCGGCCCCGACGAGGACCCGGTCGGGTTCCCGTTCGGCGGCTGGCAGGCACCCCTGCTGGACGAGGTCACCGGGACGCAGGTCGGTGCCGCGTACGAGGGCACGGACGCCCTCCTGCTCGGCCGGCGGACGTACGACATCTTCGCCGCCTACTGGCCGAACCAGGATGGCGGCGAGGACAACGAGATCGCCACGCTCTTCAACAGCGTCCCGAAGTACGTGGCCTCCCGCGGCCGGCCCGACCTCTCGTGGGCCGGGTCCACGCAGCTAGGCCCTGATCTGGCCGGCGCGGTGCACGAGATTCGTGACCGGCACAGGCACGTGAAGGTCGTTGGGAGCCTGAACCTGGTGCAGACTCTCCTGCGCGAGAAGCTCTTCGACCGTCTCGACCTCTGGGTGCACCCGGTCATGCTCGGCGTCGGGAAGAAGGTGTTCGACGGGGGCGCGGTGCCCACGAACGTCACCCTCCTCGAACCGCCGGCCGCCAGTCCGCGGGGCACCGTGTACCTGCGCTACGGACTCGCCGACGGCACGCCCGGGAC
>NZ_CAKJTP010000266.1:0-3248 GCF_917627335.1 Protofrankia sp. CiT1
CCGTCGCCCGGCGTGCTGCCGACCGAGATCCGGGATCTGATCCGCCGTTGTTTTGCGGATGGCTATGATCAGCCGCGGCTGCGACCGCCAGCCGCGGAATGGGCCGGTGTGCTGCGGTCGGCTGTGTACTGACCGGCCGGGGTTGCGCCGGGGCCGGAGTCATGACAGGCCAGAGTTGTGAAGCGGGGGAAGAATCGTCGTGGTAAGCGTGGTTGCGGCCATCGATTTCGGCACGCACGGCACCGGATACGCCTGGACCGAGATCATCAAAGACGGGCCGGCGGCGGCGGAGCGCAGTGTGCAGCTGCGCCTGCGCTGGCCGGACGCGCCGGGGTCCTATCCCAAGGATCTCTCCGCGCTCCTGGTGGCGCCGGACGGCAGTGTGGAGAGCTTCGGCCATCAGGCCCGCCGGGCCTGGACCAAGAGGTCCGAGACCAGCGACCACGGTGGCTACACCTACGTCGAGGCGCTGAAGATGGCGCTGAAGGTCGACGGTGCGCACGGCACGAAGCCGCTCGGGGTCGGCGCGCGGTCCATCGACTCGCCGGCGAAGGCGTTCCCGCTCGTGGTCGCGTCCCTGCGGCGGACCTACGAGCTGGCCCTCGCCGACATCGACCGGAGCGGCTACGGCGAGGACCAGATCCGGTGGTGCCTGACGGTGCCCGTGATCTGGGACGAGCAGGAGAAGCAGCTCATGCGGGACGCCGCCGTGCAGGCGGGCCTGCCCGCCGACCCGGCCCGGCTGCTGCTCGCCATCGAGCCGGAGGTCGCCGCGCTGTACTGCCGCATCCACCTAGCCCGGCTCGACGAGGCCCACGCCCGCCACGACCTGCTGCGCGACGGCGGCCGGTTTCTGGTGCTCGACTGCGGCGGCGGAACCGTCGACCTGGTCGCCTACCGTGTCGACCGGGACCCGACCGGTCAGCCTCGCCTCAGCCAGCTCGACCGGGCGACGGGCGGCAAGTTCGGCTCCGAGTACGTGGACGACGAGTTCGTCCACCGGGTGTTGGAGGATCGGTTCGGCGGTCCCGCGGCGCTCGAGCAGATCCAGCGGGACTGCCCGCACGCCCTCCTAGAGCTGCTCGACCGCTGGGAGGAGGCCAAGTTGGGCCTGCAGGCACATCTCGACCCGCTGACCAGGCAGGTGGTCATCGACTCGCCCCCGGTTTCGCTGCCCGTGCCCGGGGACATCCGCGACGTCCTCACTGACGAGGTCGTCGAGCGTCTGCGCGCCCTGTCCGGCAACCGCAACAAAATCGTCGTCGCCGTCGACGAGACGCGGGACGTGCTGGACACCGTGCTCGGGCACATCATCGAGCTGACGCAGGATCAGCTGGCCGCGATGGCCGCGGACGGCCCCGCGGCGGGGCCGGAGCAGGTGCTGCTCGTCGGCGGTCTGTCGGAGTCGACCTACCTGCAGGCCCGGCTCCGGCAGGCGTTCGGCGACAAGGGCCGGCTCGTGGTGCCGCCCCAGCCGGCGGCCGCCGTGCTCGCCGGCGCGTGCACTACAGCTACGACCCCGACGCCATCTACCTGCGCCGGACGAGGTACACCTACGGTTTCGCGCAGGCGATCGCCTTTGATTCGGTGAAGGACGAGGGGCGCAGCACCATTGTGAACGACCACGGCGCCGTTCTCTGCGAGCGCCGGTTCACCGTCTTCGTCCGCAACGGCGACGCGGTGAAGGTCGACGCCGAGCTCCAGAAGGGGTTCGCGCCGCTGCGGCGCGACCAGGACAGCGTGACGTTCACCTTCTACCGGACCCTCGCCCGCGAGCCCCGCTACACCGACGAGCCCGGGTGCGAGCCGATCGGCACCCTCACCCTCGGCCTCGGCGACGCGATGAAACTACCCTTCGAGCAACGCCGGGGGGACGTGGTGTTCCGGTTCGGCGAGACCGAGATCCGCGCCCATGCCGCGGCGAACGACCGGAATCAGCGGCAGACCGTGAACCTGCGCTTCGACGTGAACTACTGACAAGACCGCGAGAGGATCAGCCATGAGTCCGGAACGGCCACCAGCGGACGGCCATGAGCGGTACAGGTCACCGGGGATCGGGATGCCCACGGATCTCATGTCGGATCTGTACGACGTAGCCCTGCGCCTGCTGGACTGCAGTCCCGTCGTTCAGCACATCCAGCAGAACGTGGGCGGTCTGGGACAGGCCGTCGCGGCTCTCCGGCAGGACATCGAGCATCTTGATGACCGCCTGGTCCAGGCGGTCAGCCGGCTCGACGCGCTCAGCCAGCAGCGGACCAGCGAAAGACGCTCGACGGGCGAGCTCAAGGACGCCAGCTATCTGCGGCACGACGACATCATCCGTCGTTATCGGCATCTGGTCGACCAGACACTCGTCGGCATCGCGGGTGCCGTCGCGCACGACGGTCTTCCCGAGACCACCGCCCTCTGCATCCTCACCCGGGCGCTGTTCGAACCTGGCCACGAGGAGTGGGATTTCCCGGCCGTCTGCCGCTGGCTCCATGACAAGGGCCTGCCGAACCACGGCAGCCTGGCGCAGGCCTACGAGCAGGCGTCCTGGGTGCGCCAGGAGGCGCGGGACACCGGGCACGCGCATGAATGGCGCTTCAGAGCACAGCTAGGGATTCCCCTGGACGAAGCCTCCCAACGGCGCTACGACTACCAGGATTCCGCGGGTATCTACGTGGCGGTGGTGCTGGCGCCGTCCTACGTCGTCGAGGGAGAGGTCCGCGTCCTGCAGGTCGTGGAGGTCGTGGAGACGGTGGAGGAGATCCCCGCCGCGGCCCGGCGGGCTGACCCCTCCGCGGGGCGGGCACCGGCGGAGCAGGAGATCATGGCGTCTCTGCAGGACTTCCGGGAGGAGCTGGCCGCCGACATCGACGCGATCCGCCAGCGCATCAATGCCCTGGAGGACGCCTATGGCCACAACGCCGCCACCCCGCCTCCCCAGCCCACCCCACCACCGACGAAGAACGGGACCATCGAACCCCTTTCCGGCGCGGGGTTCCCGCCCGCCGAGCAGCCATCGGGCATCGCCGTGTGCTCGTCCCCTGGGCCCCTATCCAACCCCGGCGCAGCCCTGCGCAGCCGGTTCGAGCGGAGCGGCGTCCAAGCCGACCTCGACGACGCCGTCACCGCCGCCCGGGACGCCGCGGCGGCCACCCCCGCTGACCACCCCGACCGCGCCATGTATCTGTCCAACCTCGGCAGCGCCCTGTGCATCCGGTTTGAGCGGATGGGTGAGCTGGCCGACCTCGACGCCGCAGTCG
>NZ_CAKJTP010000267.1:0-3246 GCF_917627335.1 Protofrankia sp. CiT1
CGGCTGTCACCAGGTCTGCGCGCGGCGTGGCCCAGGGCGGAAAGGCATCCGCGGCCGGCCCGCCGCCGTCCACATCTTCGTCGGGGCCGGGTGGCGGGGCGACCCGGTCACCGCGTTTCGAGCTCACGCGATCACGTCCGGTTCGGGCACGCTCCCGTAGTCGTCGCAGTCCTGGGCGAAGATCGCGGCGAGGTGCGGGTCGGCGTGGATCTCGGCGGTGCGTTTCCACTCATTGATCAAATATGCGACCGGGACGAGGTTGTCCGGGTCCTCGATGGCGCGCAGGGTGCTGACGAACTCGGCGAGGAACAGTCGCTGGTCATCCTCGGGCAGGAACCGTGTTCAGGTGAACGCCTCGGGCAGGGCTTCGAGGAGCCAATCGTGTCCCTGCTGATCGGCCCGACGTAGCAACACCGTGGTCAGCCGGGTGGCCGCGGAGACGATGGTGCGTTCCTGCTCACGCCGGGAGGCGCTGGTCAAGACCAGGTCCTCGGCGTCGTGGCGACGCAGGCGCAGCGGGACCGCTCCGGACCTGGCCATCGAAAGCCAGGGTGTCTTTGGGCTTGTTCAGCAGGTCGGAGAACGCGACCACCAACGTGGCAGACATACTTTCAAATTAGAGCGCCCGGCAATAGGACTGTCTGGCTCACGCAGCCCGGTCGGCGCCTCGCGTCATCGCTCCCCGTCCATCGCTACGCGATGCACGGATACCCCGGCTCGTCGGTCGACGCCCAACACAGGGTGCCTCCCGCCGCCGCCTCGCGATCCATCCGCCCAGGCGCCGCTCCCTGATCGAACGCCCTATTGCCGGGCGCTCTTACTTCGAAAGTCACTGACAATCCGCCCTGACGACCAGGACACCGACAGTTGTCCCAGTCGTCGTCCAGCACCATCCTCGTTACCGCCGCCGAGCTGTTCACAGCCCGGCCGGGCGACCGAACCGGTGGTTGAGCGACAGACGCCCTACCCGGATCCCTTCGCCAAGGCTCCCACTGTCGTGACCCAGAAACTCAGCGGATGCACGCATACCGGGCTTCCCGGAACGCACCGGTTCTGATTCCACCAGAGAAAGCACAGGACCACGAAAACCCCGATCGCGGCCGGAACCACCGCATCGGTGGAGGTACCAACCACGCGGCCAGCTGCTGCGGGGGATGCCCCGGCCTCCTTCTTAGCGTCCAAGCCGCTCTGATTCATTTCCGTCGATGTTCCCGCGGATACTGGTTTCCGCAGGCGAGAGGGGCCGACGAGGCCGGTATGGAGCAACGCGGACCCGATGATGACGGTCAACAGATCAAAAACCTTCGCAATAACCAGCCCGTACCCGACCACCACCTTCCTGAGAACGCCCGTGATCGCCCATCGGCTCCGGATCAGGTCTTCCGGCAAAAGCAGGACCGTGCCCACGAGTCCCACGCCTCCTTCGACGGCGGCCACGAACCACGCGCTGGACGCCACCGCTGGCACGACAACCCAGATAAGCACAAAGGAGGCAAGCAGAACCAGCACAGTCCAGACAGCCTGCCCGATGAAGATTTTATCCGGGGGAAAAGCAGCCAGGACCGTTCGATCGCCCAGCCCGCCTACCATGGAGAAAATGTAACCATGACCACTCGAGCCGGCTGTCACCGGGTGACACGATGATGCCATCACGCACCGCCCTCCCGGCCCCGCCGAGTGGACGCCGATGCCTCGTCCACTCCAGGCGATCGTTTGCGCTCCGCGGGTTCCCTGTGCTCGGGCGCATCCGGGTCATCGAGCTCAGGCCGGTTCATGGCGCCGAGCAACTGCCGTCCCCGATCAGCGGTGGAATCCCCTTCAACGGCTTTGCGATAGCGCTCCCGCGCGGCGATCTCATCGCGGTCGTCCACCTCGGCATTGACCAGAATAGTGTGATCATATTCAGCTGCGGTCTCCTTCTTGCGGCGCCCCAGCGCACCACTGTGCCGGAGAGTCTCAAGGTTGTCGTCCACGATCGTGGCGGCGGTGAGGCGATCGCGGTCCTCATATTTCCGGATCGACTCGTCGACATTAGTGTCAAGATTTACGCTGAAACGCTCGATCCAGGTGACAAGCCCGTGGCCCGCGGGCAGTTCCCGCCTGCGGATGACCTCGATCCGTTCGCGCGCCTTGTTCGCCTGCTCCGCTCCGAGCAGACAGGTGATGGCCCCGATCTCACCCACCACATGGCTTTCACAGAGCCGCACCGGATCAGAGACCGGGCTGCGGAGAAGCTCGGCCGGTTCGACGACCCGATACCCGATGGTCAACTGGAAGGGAAAACCAGCGGCGTTCTCCCGGCTGGGCAGGAGCACCTGGAAAGAATGATAGTGAATTGCGATGTCCACTTTTCGCGCATAGTGATGGGTCAGAGCCTGCCGGCCGCGCGTCATCTGATCATCGAGCCGTGGATTCCGACCGTTACGATCAACGTAGACAATTCTGAACTGCTCCGATCCAGTGGCGGACCTGAACTTCCCCAGCCGACCTTCCGCGTTGTCACCGTAGGGCACCACCAAGGAGAAAGAGCCGTCGCGCTCGCCGGGTTCCGCGCTCCCCTTGGTATCGTTTCGCACATCGTCATTCACTGTTTTTGATCTCCTCAAGCATGGCCAGTAGCGCGGCTACCGGCCCCGGGTATTTCTTCTGCCAAGCCGGCAGGGAACCGCTCATGCGGTCGAGGTCCTCGAAAGTGCGGACGGACGCACGAACGGCCTCCACTAGCCCGGGCAGGATCGCCGCATCGCGGTCCGCCCGACCGATCAGATGCCGGAGACACTCCATGGATGCCGACCGCAGATAACTGGTGTTGAACGCCCGATGCCACAACAGCCCAATCCGTTGCAGGATTTCGTGGTGCTGTTCAGCCATCATCAGAAGCAGCGGACGGGTGGGCGCCCATGGATTCGCCGGGTCCCGCGGCGTGTCCAGGTCCAGGAGAAGCTGGATGAAGGAGAGCCCGCCCACCCGGCGACGACTGATCGGCTCGTCCTCATTTGTCCAGACACGCAGTTCCTTCAGAATCCTGATCTGTCGTGGCAGAGTGCTGGGAACAACCGAGTCGGAGCCCTCCGCCATGTTGTGGATAAAAAGTTCCATGACGCTTTTACTGATCGCCAACATTGAACTGACAGTGTCCAGGTCCACCGGACCACCGATATCCGCGAGCTCGCGCAGCCGCCGCAGGGCGCGCCCCAGACCGAGCGGCCCAACCCCGGAGCCCCACGCCCCCATGGCGGCCCACAG
>NZ_CAKJTP010000268.1:0-3238 GCF_917627335.1 Protofrankia sp. CiT1
CGACCGGGTCGCATGCTGTCCGCAGATGACCGTCTTGGCCGTCCGAATAGGCGCGTTCGCGACCCTGCTCACCGGGCGTCGCGGCGAGACCCTCGACGCATGGATCACAACCGTGCGGGACGACGATCTGCCCGCCCTGCATGCCTTCGTCGCCGGCCTCGAGAACGACCACGACGCCGTCGTCGCCGGACTGACCCTGCCCTCCAGCAACGGCCCCATGGAGGGTGCCAACACGAAGACGAAACTGATCAAAAGGCAGATGTACGGCCGTGCTGGTTTCTCCCTGCTCCGGCAACGGATCCTGCTCTCATGAATATCTCTCACCGCCTGTCACCACCGGAATCTTGGCAGAGCCGGAAAGTTGACAGTCCCCGGCCCGCCTGGGCGTCGCCGCCGCGGGCGGGCGTCTTGACATCGCAGGCAAGATCGTCACTGCTCGTCGCTGAGTCTCTACACAGGGGTCGCCTCGATGAGACTGCTGGGCGAGCGCATGGGGATCACCCGGTTCAGCCCGAAGCCGGACGCGGTGAACAGGGCGGCGAACTCCTCTTCCGTGCGCTCTCGGCCACTGCCAAGCACCATCATGTTCAGGTCGATGAATTTGCCGGGGGCCGACTCGTCGCCAGGTGGGATCACCGTGTCAACCACGAGCAGAGTCCCGTTCTCCGCAATCGCCCGGCGGCAGTTGCGAAGGATCGCCTGGCACTCTTCATCCCCCCAGTCGTGCAACACCCACTTGAGGAGATAGAGGTCGCCTCCGTCGGGCACCTTGTCGAAGAAGTCGCCGCCGACCAGTTCGCACCGCTCGGCCTCGGCCGTTCCACGCATCCTTTCGCGGGCATTTTCGATGACGTATGGCAGCTCGTACAGCACGCCGACGGCGGTCGGTTGGGTGGCGAGGACAGCCGTCACGAAGCCGCCCTCGCCGCCGCCGATGTCCACCACCCGGGAGAACTTGGCGAAGTTGTAGACGTCCAGGACAGCGGAGAGCACGTTCTCGGTAAGTCCATGCATCGCCCGTCCCAGGTGACCGGCCATTTCCGGGTCGCTTCCGAACATCTCCCAGGCCGTCATGCCCATCGCCGTGTCGAAGGCGGGCTCGCCGGTCTTGACCGCATGGAGCAGTTCACCCCACGCCCGGTGATGGCTTTCGCTCAGTTCCATCAGCACGAAGGGGGCAAGCGACGCCGGTATGTCGGTGCGCAGCGTGGCCCCAAGCGGGGTCAGAGTGAAGCCCTCGCCGTCTTGGCGGAACAGGCCGATGCTGGCGAGCGCACGTAGCAGCCGATAGAGCGAGCGGGGGTGCGATTCAGTTAGCGTCGCGAGTTCCGCGGTGCTCCGGGGACCGTTGGTGAGGAGATCTGGGATCCCGAGTCTGGTCGCCGCGTGGATCGCGCGCGCGACCCAGAATTCGCTGATCATTCCTATGATCCGCTCGAAAGGCCGTTCCATGTCGGCGTTCACGGTTCTCCTCTAGTAACCGAGTTGGGGTGCGCCGCCCCCGGACGGGACTCAATCGATGACGATCACTAGCTTACCGAGCGTACCCGAAGCGAAGTCGTCCAGCGCCCGCGGCGCCTCGGCGAGCGGGTAGGTGCGCTGGACCGGGACACGCAGCCGCCCTTCGGCCGCAGCGGCGGCGAGCTTTGCGAGGGTGTCCGGATCCGGCTGGGCTATGACCGCCGTAGCGGACTCATCGGGCGTGAAGCTCAGCGTGGAGACGAGCCGACCCTTCGCCGAACGAAGCGAAGCGAGCTGCGCGCCGTCCCCGGCGAGGTGAAGGACCGCCGCCACGCCATCCGGTGCGATCTCCCTGACCTGAGCGGCCAGGCCGGCGGTGTAGTCGACCGTGTGTGCGGCACCCATCCGCCGAACGAACGCGGCTTCCTCGCCCGGGCGGGCAGTGGCGATGACAGTGGCCCCCCATTCGGCCGCGAACTGGATCGCGTACGAGCCGACGCCTCCGGTCGCGCCGGACACCAGCACGGTCTCGCCCCTGGACAGGCCCAGCGCGTCGACCGCCGTGCGTGCTGCTGTGGCTGCTAGACCCAGAGCTGCGGCATGCTGCGGGTCGAGCCCGTTCGGGACAGTCGCCCACGGGCTCTGCTCAGCGATCACCAGGTACTCGGCGAACCCGCCGTCGCCTAGAACCGGCTTGGCCACCACCCCGAAAACCGAGACGCCAGGGGAGACCCGGGTGACCCCTTCGCCGATTGCCTCGACCGTCCCCGCGAAATCCTTGCCGAGCACTACCGGGAAATTGTACTCGAAGATTCCCTGGAACATGCCGCCGATGGCGGCCAGGTCGAAACCGTTGACGGAGGAGGCCTTGACCCGGACGAGCATCTCGCCCGGTCCGGGCTGCGGAGTCGGCAGATCGACCGGCGACGGACCGGCTCCGACGGCGTCGAAGGCTACGGCTTGCATTGTGTATCCTCTCTTTGTAATGATCGAGAAATTGTCGTCGCACCCGGTAGCCGTGCTCAGGAAAGGCCGATCCCGGCGGCCTGCGCCCAGGAGGCCCCGATCGCGGCCATCGCGACAGCCAATTCGTCGTGGTCGCGCGGCGCGTAGAACATCACCGCCGTGTCGGGGAAGTCCGGCCTGCGGGTGATCGGATGCAGCTCCACCCAGCCGGCCTCGGACAGGGCGGCGATCACCGGCCGGGGCAGCATGAGGTGCAGGAAACCCGAGGTATGTACATGTCCGAATTCATCCCGGGTGGGCGTCAGAAACGCCTCCCACGGCCCTCGAGGTTCCCGCACCCGAAAGGCCAACGAGCGCGGATCGGAGACCTGACTGGGGCTTGTGAAGACACCGGACATCGCCTCCACCAGCGCAATGAGCTCGTCCCGGATGTGGGACGGTGAGAACTGTTCCAACTGGTCGTGCGGAATCGCCACACCAGTCGTCTTCGGGCGTCGGCCAGGTCGCGGCGGCAGTGCATACAGGTCTATTGACATTAGCGTTCCATGAACTCTCTCCGTGTTGGAACATTTTGTTCCCTGTGCGATTCTGGAGGGGATGTTGGCATGACGGAAGACGGCACTTTGACGAACGTTAGGCACATTGATGTTCCCGTCGACGTGTCTGCGGATTTGGAGACCTGCCATCTCCGGGACGTGCTTGATCGGGTCGGCGACAAGTGGAGCGTTCTGATCATGGCTTTGCTGGTGAACGGTCCGCGCCGGTACTCCCAACTGCGGCGGGCCATCGACGGTATCTCGCAGCGCATGCT
>NZ_CAKJTP010000269.1:0-3221 GCF_917627335.1 Protofrankia sp. CiT1
CCCCAGGCCAGCGGCCCATCGAGATGGCCGTGGTGGGCGTCCCATCCGGCGATCGGTTCGGCCATGGCCGCGGTGATCCGTATCGGCTCCCATTCGGCGTCACTCGTTGTGTCGGTCGCAGTCGACCCATCCAGCAGCATCAGCCGACCGTTGCCGCGAGGAGTTCGAGGATCGCGTCGCGATGTCCGCGAAGCAGATCCTCGTGCCGGGTCCGCGCTTCGGCGATCTCGCCGAGGGGGGACAGGTCCACGTCGAGCTGGCAGCGACCAAATCCCTGCGCCGTTTTGCCGCCGAGTCGGGCGATTCGACGGTCACCGTCGTGGGGCCATGCCTCATCGACCGCGACAGCGAGGGCGTCGGCGTGCGCGCGGGTGGCGTTGTCGAGGTAGAGCGTGCCCCATAGCCGGGTGCCGGGGCGGATCACCTGCATGTCGTAGATCATCTGGGTGGTTTTGTCGAGCATCGTGACGGCATCCTCCGGACTAATCCACCGGCCCGCGCTGTGGGCGGCGTCGTGGCGGGTGCCGAACTCCTCGCCCGCCGTCTGCCCCTCCCACATCTGCGCGTGCGGAACCTCGGCAAGATCCGACGGGAGGCGCCATGCGTTCTGCGCGCACACCACATGGACATGGTCCGCGCGCAACGGCCCGGACACGATGTCGGATCTTGCCGAGTAGCCGAGCAGGCTCACCATCGGCGCCAGCGCGTCCATTCGCCGCTGGGCTTCCAGATCGATCTGGTTACCCGTCTCGGTCAACGCGCCACCCGACCACAGCAGGTCAACAACCCGTTTCGCTAGGCCGTGCTCGGGCACCTCCAGGACGCGAACGGCGTGCTCGGCGAGCGCGGCCCGTAGGTGATGGCGGACGCTGTTCCCGCTGATGAACGGGACGTCGGCGAGGGTGCCGTCACCGGCGATGACGGTCTGCCTGCGGATGAGCGTGGTGTTCCCCGAGACCCCGGCACCGTGGTGGATCGGGTCGAGGGCGACCAGGCGCAGCGGCAACCGGGCGGTTACGAGGTCAACGGCCGCCCGGTCCGGTACGGCGGTCGTAAGAATGGCGGCCATCAGAACACAATCTCCTCGGTGATAGCAGTGGGGGCGGCAGGCGTATGCGCCGCCTTCTTCTCGGCCTTACGCTTCTCCCGCTGAATACGGGCGAGCGCGACGACATAGACGGCGTTGCGACGGCAGTGACCCCGCAGCGCGGGCAGTAGCCCCGGATTGGCGTTCAGCTCCGCACCGATCTCAGAGACCGTGCGTGCAGCGTCCGGGTATAGCGCCCCGGTGATCTGGAGCTTCCGGGCGATCGCCGAGACCATGGACGGATAGTCCACGGCCGCCGCGGCGCCAGTCTCCAGCGCGGTACGGGCACGGTCCCACCAGCTGGCTACGCCGATCACGTCTACGCTGGCGCTGTCCAGCATGGCACTGAGGAGCCGGACGGATAGATCGTCGAGGCGGGCCGTATCAGGTCGGATAGGTGCTGGCGTACTCATCCATGTGCTCCTTGTTGGGGAGAAAGCAGGCGAGATGCAGAAGCGGGGAGCGGCGCAGCGCGGCGAGCCGCTCGCCACGAGCGCGCCACAGATCAATGCCGCCCGGAGCGGACAGGTGGACGACGGACGGCGCGCCGTTCTCTATCTCGGCCGAGGTGAACCCGGCCTGCCGTAGGGCGACAACACGGGCGAACGCGTTCCGAAACCGATCAGGAGTGGACACGATGTCCACCTGATCCATCCGCACCGTCCACCGGCCACCACCGTGGTTGATCCGCGCGTAGGGAACGTGGTGCTTCTGCCCCGACTCGGCGACGGATGCCAGCCACGGACCAGCAGGCGGGTCCGCGAGAGTGGCGACGACATGCCGCATGTCCGCCCGGGACGTGTAATGCACATGCCGACCCGTAGGCAGAACGCATTTCCCGGCAGACGGCGGTGCGTGCATATCCGGACGAGCCACCACCGTCCACATCCGCACAGTAGCCGGCGGCTTCCCGGAGCAGATCCATACGCAACCAGCGCAGATCCGATCCGAATCCGGCCGGGCGAGAAGATACTGATCGGTGAAGTTCCCGCCAATCGCCTTCGATGTCGGGGCAGTACGGGATTCGACCGCACCGCACATCGCGCACGGCGCCTCAACGGCGGAAAAAAGCGCGGCAGCGGCCGGCTCCGGCCTCTCGGCGAGCTCCCATACCATGCGCGGTCCAGACGCATACCCGCTCACCGGCGCATACCCGCGGCATGATGGGCGCCCTCCGGCAGGCTCCGATCGGCCCGATTCCACCGGACCTCACGCTGCGCCGCGACATGGGCGCGGAACACGTCAGCCACAGCCGGCCCGACCGTCACCGTGTGCGGCTGCGCATACCCCCAATGCCAGCGATCACACAACAGGCAGTGCCACGCCGTCGGCACGCCAGCGCCCACCGGCGGGGCTTTCCGGGCGACGGCGGCCTCCATGCAGCTCCGAGCCTCCCCCTCATCCTGGAGCCCGCGCTTGGTGATGCACTGCCGGTCCAGCACCGGCCGCCACCAGTCGAACGCCGCCATAGTGAACCCGGCCAGCCCATCCGTGGCGGTCACGCCAACATGGCAGCGCGGACACTCCACCTCGCCGAGAACAAGAATGCGCGTGGCGCACCCCGGGCAGCTCCGCGCCGGAACCGGACCATCTGGCTCCGTGGTCACGCGGACATCGAGCAGGCCGCAGCCGAATGCCCGCCCGTGACCCACTCCGCAGACCATGAACCGGCCGAGCGCCACAGGGTCGACGACTAGGCCTTCACCGGCGAACCAATGCCACACCAGTGAAATGGGCGGCCCTGCCTGTTTCCTGCCCCGAGCTGTGCCGATGTCCTGTCCGGACAGCTGCTCGACCACGACAGCCGGGGCGAGATAACCCCGAATCCAGTCGTCGCGCTGCACTTCGGGCATGGGCCTGCGGCCACGGTTTTTCTGCCCGTTGACGAGCGTCGGCCGGTTCGTCGGGTTGACCACGGTGGTGAACCGCACCCGCTGCCCGGCCCGCAGCCCACCGAGGGTCGTGTCGAGGTCGTCATGTTCGGCGGTGAGCGCGTATCCGCGCGGCAGCATTCCCGTCGTGATGGGCGCCGGTCCCTGAATGAGCAGCATCCCGGGTGACGGCCGCATCCATAGCGCACGTCCATCCAGTCCGGAAAACAGCCCGGATATTCGCTGATGCTGCCGGTAGCATC
>NZ_CAKJTP010000270.1:0-2676 GCF_917627335.1 Protofrankia sp. CiT1
CGTCCCGCCCGGTCGGGCTCGACACGTGGAGGTGATCACGTTCGTATTCCGCTCGGCGTCGAGGCTCGCATCGCCAGCTTCAGCGTTTCCGGCACGGACGAGGGCGAAAGCTAAGGGCTATGCGTAGGAGGCGTGCGTGAACCTGGATGGTCTTCTGGGTGACCTTGACGTTGAAGTCGGTGGAAACTTACGCGTTTCCGTTCGGCCGCTTCTTCGGCTGTATTGGCGGTTCGGGCCCGTCGAGACCCTCTCAGCGTCGGAACGATTGGTGCTCGGTGGCAACGTCAGGTCTCCGGACGTCAACACACTGACAGCACCACTGTCAGTGCCTGCTCCATCTATCCTCAAAGGAGAATTCGCTATGGCTATTCGCGACGATCAGACGGTGTCGTTCTCGGTCATCGGTAAGGATGCGCGGGATAACGAAGTCCCCTTGGCCGGGGTCGTGTTCTCGGTAGACCGTCCGGACCTCGGTCTTCTGACCGACAATGGGGATGGCACGGGCTCCGTGGCTGCGGTCGGCCCGCTGGGAGTTATTGTGCTCACTGCGGTGGACACCGAATCCAACGGCAATCAGTTCACCGGATCCGTGGCTATCCCCGTTGTCGGCGGCGACGTGCAGGTTGTGGAGATCCGCCTGGGAACCCCGGAGCCAATCTGAGAGAGTCGTCGCGGTGCACGGTGGGATGGCACGGTCACTGCCGTGCACCGCGATACGGCGGGGAGGCGTCATGTGACTTGGAGGCACCTTCGGCCCTGACGGACTCGCCACGAACGGCATCATGGGCACGGTGGTTCAGGCCGGAGCGCTGGCCCGCATCCAGTAGAACGCCTCCCGCTACACCAACAAAGCCGGCATCCCCGTTCGACGGGGATGCCGGCTTTGTTGTCTACGCCCACCTGCATTCGTTTGAATCACCAGACTCTCTCGTAACCGCTTATCGGCGGTCGTCTCGGATCTGGTAGATCCGAGGGATTGACAGGTTGGATGCTTCGGCAATTCGGCGCACGGGCACCCCGCGCGCAATGGCCGAGCGGATCGCCGCGTCCCGTTCCCGCATTGCCGCATCGAGAAGGCGGACCGCATCCTCGATAGCATCCAGGACGTCCCTGGTCCGGCCGTCACTGTCGCCGTCCATGTTGACCTGCTCGGCCAGAACATGCCACTGATCAGGCAGCGGCACGCCATCATCACCAGTGTCAACCCCGGACGCGAGCGCGCCAAGGTCGTCCTGAGTGACCGGAGGCAGGTCGGGGCCACGGTCGATCCGACCGCCGGCCGGGCCAGTCCACAGCGTGCGGAGCTGGTCGGGGGTGATGGCGGTAGCGCTCATGGCGTCAGCCCTCCTGGTAATCGTTGTGGTCCTCGTGCAGGTGCGCGCAACAAGTGCTACAGGCGGGCATTTCCGGGCCACCGACGCGCGCGGCGAACCGGTTTCCGTCGTCGAACCGGTGTGTGGGCGGGGCATGAAAGATCCGGCCACCCAGCTCGATCGACGCCCGCCGGTACAGCGCAGTGGCATAGCCGCGGTCTTGGTAGTCCTCATCGGTGTCCACGTTGAGAATCTCCCCGGTTACGGCGTCAACGGTGAGTTCGGAGACGATGGTGTTGCCGTCGCGGATCACCCAGGCGTGGCGCCTGGGAGTGGCGTCCGTGGTGCTGGCCTGGCGTTCTTCGCGGGTGATCTGCGCCGTCGTCATGGCATGATGTTATAGCGAGCTATAGGGAAGTGTCAAGCGCGCTATAAGCGACCCCTGCATGTTTCACGATGGCCGGGCAAGACTCACCCGCCGGTGCGGCATCGAGTTCCACTTCCACAACATCGCGGAAGTGGAGGATTTCCGGGTTTGGCGCATAGCCAACCCAATACATGGACACATGCAGCCCGATGAGCGCCCGGCCGGCTCGGAGACTGAAGCCCGCCCATCAGGGCGCCGCAACGCCTGCCCACACCTCCGGCCAGTACCGGCGCTCCCACGCCTCATCCCCCACCTCGGTCCGCAACGCATGCACCCGCAGTCGACCCCGATCCCAGGTCCCGCCACCGGACATGGCATACGCCGGATGTACGGGCAGATCCTCTCGGTGCAGGTAGGCGAAAACCTGCTGGTCGGTCCAATGCAGGATCGGCCGACAGGACGCCGCGGTGGCGATCCCGTGCACCCTCGCGGACATGCGCCGCCCGCCAGACTCAGCCGCGCGAATCCCGGTGATCCGACGACTCCCATGCAGCCCGTCGAGGGTGTCGGCGAGGGCATCCTGCCCCGGCTGGTCGCCCCGCCATTCCAGGTCGCCGCGCAGCGGCACCCGCCACCGGTAGACGTGCTCCTCGTAGCGGACGTCCGGGTGGGTCCGTAGGAACGCGTCCCGGACCTGATCACACTCCGGGCTCTCAGCACGGTCAGCCCGCGCCCATACCAGTGGAATGTCTCCCCCGGACAGCGCCACCAGATGGGCGACGATCACCGAGTCCTTGCCCCAGGAAATTCCGGCGAAGCACTCTCCGGCCGCAGCGAAACGGTCAATCTCGGCGACGGCACGGGCCTCCAGTCGGCCAAGCATTGGATCGCCAGACAGCGCGTCGTCGTAATGCTCCAGTTCGGCCCACCGCGCCCGGTCGGCTGGGGTCAGCCGCGGGCTGTCAATGAGCACGGCATCCTCCGAGAGGAATGATG
>NZ_CAKJTP010000270.1:2799-3317 GCF_917627335.1 Protofrankia sp. CiT1
GGTCAGCCGCGGGCTGTCAATGAGCACGGCATCCTCCGAGAGGAATGATGGTAGGGCGCGCGGATGCCGTCCGGAGCGCCGGCAGGGTCTGGCCAGACCCGCTCCCGCCAGCGTCCCCGGGCCTTCTCGTCCACGGTCACATCCCAGGCCAGGATTCGGCCGTGGCCGTGACGGGTGTGCCTGCCCAGATGCGTGACCCGGTCCAGCAGGTCGCAGACCATGCCCGGGTCGCCGAGCGCCCACCAGATGACCTCGGGCGTGATGACGGCCGGTACTAGGCCGTCGCGGGCCTTCAGCGGTCCAGTGGCTACGTGGTGTTTCCGGTCGGGCGCGTACCGGGACATCGGCCCGGCTGCCGGTTTCCGCCGAACTTCCACCCGGGCCTGCGCGGCCGGGGTGTACCGGGCTGCCGAGCAGGCCCAGCCCCACGCATCACCCGCACGGTTGACGGCCAGTGGATGCACTGGTCCGGGGGCCGCGCGCGTCCAGGTCGCTAGCGGCAACACAAAGTCGACCGC
>NZ_CAKJTP010000271.1:0-3155 GCF_917627335.1 Protofrankia sp. CiT1
GTGGCGGGCGCGCTTTTCGGCGCGCTGGTGCTCTGGCTGGCCGATGCCGGCCGGGATCCGGACACGACCAGCACCCTTTTCTCCGGCCTTGTCGGCGGGCTCTATCTGCTGACCGGCTCCGTCACGCACCTGCGCCGGCCGGGCCCGCTCGGGCTGCGGATGGTGACGGCCGGCATCGCCTGGTTCGCCGAAGACCTGCAGGTCTCGATAGCCCCAGGGCCGCACACCGCTGGGATGTTCTTCCGGAGTGTGGCGTCAGCGTATTTCCTGCATCTCCTGCTGGCCTTCCCGGAGGGGCGGCTGCGGACGCGCACCGAGCGGGTGGTGACCGGCGCCGTGTATGTGATTGCGCTCGTCCTCGTGCCGGTGGGCGTCCCGTTCTACCGGTCCGTGACGCCGAACCTGCTGCTCGTCGCCGACCTGGCCCGGACACAGGACATGCTGCTTAACGGCGCGCAGATGGTGTTCGCCGTGGTCGTCGCCGGTCTGCTGGTCCGGCGCTGGCTTGTCGCCACCCCGCCGGCCCGTCGGGTGCTCGCGCCGGTGTACGGCGTCGGGCTCGTCGGGAGCGTCGCGTCGCTGCTCCACCCGGTGCTGCCCGCTCCGAGCGCGTTGCTGGTCAACGAGGTCGCCCACCTCGCCGCGCTCGGGCTTCCGGTGGCCTTCCTGGTCGGCGCGCTGCGTGTCCGGCTCGGCCGCACGGCCGTCGCTGACTTCCTGCTCCAGCTGCCCCGGATACCGCCAGCCGAGCTACGTGACCTGCTGGCCCGCGTGCTCGGCGACCCGACGCTGCGCATCGCTTACCCCTGCCTGGACAGCCCCGGCTCCGCCAACAACTACCTGGATGCCGACGGACGGCCCGTCGCGCCCCGTCCGGACGACGCGGTCACTTCGGTCCGGCGCGGCCGGCGCGTGGTCGCTGTGCTCCTGCACGACCCGGCGCTGCGCGCCGACAGGCATGTCCTGCATGCCGTGACGGCGGCCGCGGCGCTGGAGCTGGACAATCAGCGGCTCGCCGCGGAGGTGCGGGCCCAGCTTGCCGAGGTCCGCGCGTCCCGGGTCCGCATCGTCGCGGCAGCCGACGAGCAGCGCCGCCGGATCGAACACGATCTGCACGACGGCGCCCAGCAACAGCTCGTCACCACCGCGCTGATTCTGCAGCGGGCGCGGGAGCAGCTCGGTCCGGCAGCGCCCGACCCCGAGCTCCACGCGCTCCTGCAACGGGCCGCCGACGGGCTGGCCGTGGCAATAACGGAACTGCGCGAACTCGCCCGCGGCATCCACCCCGCGGTGCTCACGGAGGCCGGGCTGTTACCCGCGCTCCGGGCGCTCGCCGCCCGCTCGGCGTACTTCGTGCATGTCGTTGACGGCCCCGTGTTGCCGCCGCTGCCAGAGCGGGTGGCCGCGACGGCCTACTTTGTCGCGGCCGAGGCCGTGACGAACGCGGCGAAGCACGCCCGCGCCAACCAGGTCCACGTTCACGTCCGGGCCGCCGGGAACCGGCTGCTCGTCACCGTCGCCGACGACGGCGTCGGCAACGCCGACATGAACAACGGGACCGGCCTGCTCGGGCTACGCGACCGGGTTGCCGCGCTCGACGGCACGCTGGCCGTGCGCAGCTTCCCCAACGCCGGGACATCCGTCCACGCCGAGTTACCTCTGGAGGAGCCGTGACCACCGCAACCACTCCATCAACCTCGGCCGCGGGGATGACGCGCGTCGTGCTCGCCGACGACGCGTCGCTGTTCCGGGTGGCACTTGCCGAGCTGCTGGAAGGCGATGGGTGCGCGGTCGTCGCGCAGGCCGAGAACGCGGACGAACTGCTTGACGCCGTCGAGCGGCACCGCCCGGACATCGCGGTCGTCGACATCCGGATGCCACCTACCCACCACCTGGAAGGACTGCGCGCGGCTGTGCTGCTGCGACAGCGCCACCCCGGGACGGGCGTGCTGCTCCTGTCGCAGCATCTGGAAGTCGCGCATCTCGACGAGCTGGTCGGGCACACCGCGCGCGGCGTCGGCTACCTGCTCAAGGACCGGGTTACCGGGCCCGACTTCCTGGACGCCGTCCGCCGGGTGGCCGCCGACGGCTGTGCGTTCGACCCCGAGATCGTCCCGCTGTTCATCGGCGGCCGGGGCCGGCGCGACGAGCTGGCCGAGCTCAGCCCGCGGGAACGGCAGGTCCTCACGCTGATGGCGCAGGGCCGGTCCAACACCGCGATCGCCGACGAGCTGCACCTGACGACGCGTACCGTCGAAACGCACGTCCGCAACGTCTTTCAGCGGCTTGCGCTGCCCGACGAGGCCGAGCACAACCGCCGCGTCCTCGCGGTACTTGTCTACCTGCGCTCGGCCCGACGCGCCACGAGCAGCGCCAGCGCGGCCGCCGACAGCGTCGACTTGGGAAGGAACCCGGCGGCGGACGACAGCTCGACCGCATCGCCGTAGTGCTCGGCGTCGCGCACGGAGCAGAACACCACCGTGACACCGGGGGCCGTGCGGTGCAGCGCCCGGCAGACGCTGAACCCGTCCATGTCGGGTAGGGCGATGTCCAGCAGCACGATGTCGGGGCCCGTCTCGGGCACGCCGGTCAGTGCCTCAGCCCCGGTCGCGGCGTCGCCGACGACCTGGTAGCCGCCGCTCTCCAGAAGCGCCCGGGCGATGGTGCGGAAGGGCGCGCTGTCGTCGACGATGAAGACGCGGCCCACCGCCATCCGGTCCATCAGACGGACGGTAGCATCCGATATTCAGGCCGGCTTCGGTGCCAGCACTGGGAAAACCGGTCCGGTAAGCCAGTGCTGGCACCGATGTGCCCGGCCCCGGCACGCCTGAGACTCCTTTCCATGAAGCCTGTGCCGACCGTGCTCGCGTGTGTGCTCGCCGCGATCGTTGTTCTCGTCGTTGCCTGTGGTCAGATCACCACCGGCTCCGACTCCGGCTCCGGCTCCGGCTCGCTCGGTGGCGGTGGCGGTGGCGGTGGCGGCACAGGCGGGACTGTCACGAGCGTGCGCCCGGAGGTTACGACGAGCACGACGACGAGCACGAGGGCGGACTCGACGGGAACTCCGAACGTCACGCAGCGGGGCACGAATGCCACTAGCCGCGTCGACTGCGCGAGCATCGATAGCAAGCTGAAGATCTCCGCCTACCACGGGG
>NZ_CAKJTP010000272.1:0-3049 GCF_917627335.1 Protofrankia sp. CiT1
CGGGGACCAGGCGCCGATCGCGCGCGCGACCAGTGTGGGCTGTGCGTGGAGGACGTTGGCGACCACGGATGCGGCCATGCCCAGGATGAGCACGCCGCGGACGGCTGTGCGCAGACGGCCGGTCATGACGTGACCGTCCAGAACCGGTCCGGGTGCCGCCAGAAGAACAGGTCCACCCCGGCCGGCAGGTGCTCCAGCAGCCGACGTGCCTGTACCTCGCTTACATGCTCCGGGGCCAGCGCGATCAGGATCTCGCCGGTCTGGCGGGAGACCACACCGTGGATTACCGGCAGGGTGTAGCCGGCGGTCATAGCCGCCAGCTCGTCCGTGGCCACGACCCGGACGCGTGCGCCGTCGGCGGTGAACGCGGCGATCTGCGTGACGCTCATCGGGTCACCTCGTCGGCCACAGCACGCAGACGTTCCGCCAGCTTCTCCTGCTGGCCTGCCTCCAGGTCTCTGCTCATGAGCAGAATCTGGAGCTTCGTCCAGGCGTTCCATTGATCGATTTCGCGGAGGTAGTCGAGCGCGGCCACACAGTCCGCGCTCGACCAGGCCCACTCGGTCAGCCGGTCCAGCTCCCCCACCGTCAATGCCTCGAGGAACGTGTGCGCCAGCTCCCGATGCCGGCCGTCCGGCACGGTCTCGCGCCGAGCAGGCGGGGGTACCTCATACGTGTCGTCGTCCGGGGGGACGCACTCCGGGTGCGAAAACCCGATGCCGTCATCGGCGCCAGGGCCGGACACCGGGTCGTCACAGAACCGGCACGGATGCGCGACGGCCGGCTGGTCGAGCGTGGCCTCCCGGACCACGGCCAGCGCCGCGTCCTCCCGGCTGTACCAGCACTGTCCCAGCGCCCCGGTCGGGTGCACCCGGCCCGCCCAGCTGTAGCGGGTGACGCGCCAGATCCTGCCGACCTCCACCCCGCCTGCGACGACCAGGTACTCGGTCGATCCACACGAAGCCGTCGTCTGAAGCTCGAATCCGCTCATGCCACAGCCGCCAGCGTCCCGGGAACAGCGGATGGTCGGGTCGGACGGTAGGTGGCGGTGTCCGGGTCGGCGGTAAACCCCGCGGCGACCCTGGCGAGGTCACGGCGGGCCGTGGCAAGCCGGCGGGCCGTCCACGTGCTCGCACCGTCAGACGCCATGGCAATCTCCGCGTCCACCACCTCCAGCTCCGCGGCGATCAACGGAGTCTCGGCAATGATCGCGGCGAGGTCCGCAGCGGACGGCTCCCCGTCCCCGCCGGGTGCGTCGTCGGCCGCAGGTGAGTCGGTCTGGGTGAACGCGGCGCGAGCCGGAGGCATCTCGTCACCGGTGAAGTGGTCCCACACCCGGACCCGCACTCCGTCGATGTCCAGGCTGATGTGCAGGCCGAACGCGTCCGGGAAGTCGTACGTGACGAGCAGCGGCAGACCCAGCGCATCGGCCACAGCCCGAAGAGCGGCCAGGCGAACCGGCACCGTGTCAGGCCCGTCCTTCGTGACACCCCCGGGCCCGGACACTGCGGCCTGTAGGTCCGCTGACGAACCGTAGTCGGTGGTGGAGATGGCGACCCGGGCGCCTGTGGGATCGACCGCGGGGCCGATCCGGGTGAGCAACTCAATACCCGCACGGAGCGCATCAACCTGACGCGCAGACGACCCGCCAGCGGCGGGTACCGGATCAGGCTCAGGCAAGGCATGCTGAAACACGGTCAGACCTCCCGAAAGGTCGGATCTAGGCCACGCCGGTGCGCAAACACCGGCCAAGGGCCGAATCTCAGGCCCTCAGCCGGTGTTCCAGCACCGACTGGGGGCCGCTTCCGTTGCCGTTCGTGGATAGTCTGTATGTCTGCATGCAAACCTGTCAACCCCTCGGCCGCAGGACATGCTGACATGTAGATGGGCGGACTACTTTGGAACCCATGACCGGTGAACCCACCGACGCGCGACCGCTATCAGTCCGCATCGCCGATAGCCTTCGCGGTCGCATCGAGTCCGGCGACCTCGCGCAAGGTGATCAAATCCCAACTCTGGATGCCTTGGCGGCCGAGTTCGGTTGCAGCCTCGCCGCAGTCCGACCCGCGTTGGATCTGCTGCGGCAACAAGGACTGATCATTACGAAACACGGGCGCGGTTCCTTCGTACGCGACGCGTCCACTGAGCGACGGCGGATCACGCGGGGACGTATGGTCATGCGCGACCCCGCGCGGGGTTACGTCTTTCCGGCAGCAGGGCGGCCAGACGAGCCTTGGCAGACCCACGGCCAGCCTCAGGCCGCAGCCGCCACCGCACCTACACCGATTGCCGCAATCCTGAACGTGCCGGCTGGCGCCAAGGTGGTTCGTCGGCGGCGGGTGACCTCGCCGGCCGCGGAGGCTCCTTTCCAGTTGGTCGACACCTGGATTCACCCCGATGGCATTGTGGACGCACCACAGGCTGGTGAGCCGGACACCGGACCAGGTGGTTATCTGGATCGCCTAGAGGAAGTTGGACACGGTCCGATTACGTGGCACGAAGTCTTCCGCGTACGGCAACCGTCGCGGGAAGAAGCACGGCTACTGGAGATCGCGCCCACACTTCCGGTGGTCGAACTGTCTCGAGTCGGGTCATCCGCCAAAACCGGCAAGCCGATCGAGGTCACAGTCTGCGTCATCCCGAGTGATCGGGTTGAGTTCGAGACCGAACTCCAGCGCGACAAGTCAGCAAGATGGCCAACCACACCCGTCATTCGCTCGACGTAGGCCAGGTGGACAACGGCATCCGCTTCGGTCTTGAAATCTTGACCGGGCCTGTGCCAACTTTCCGTACTTGGTCAAGGGCGGCCCTTCGGGCCGCGCAGACAACGCGAAACGGCCGGTACCTCTCGCAGGCACCGGCCGCTCGTGTGATAGAGCCGCCACGGCGTTCGCCGCGACGGCTTGGATATAGAGGATCATCGACTGCCACGCGTGCCCAATCACGTGCCCGATCTACCAGACACCCACGGTCAGACGTGGTCCCGCCGTGATCCTCGCGAGTCCCCCAAACGCCTACGCAGCAGGACGAACGCCTTACCACGAAGGGT
>NZ_CAKJTP010000273.1:0-2436 GCF_917627335.1 Protofrankia sp. CiT1
ACACCGGGACCTCGATCCGCACCCTTCGCATACAAGGAGCGCAGACCGTGACCCCTATCATTCCGCCTGCCTATGACCCGCCGCGCGACCCCTCGGACGGACAGCCCTTCGTCCGCCTCGACACCCCCGGCCACGGCTACTACGAGATGACCGTCAAACCCGGCGCCGACCCGTTCGACCTCGCCCGAACCGCCGTCAAGATCCCCACCGACGCGGTGTTCATCGAAGCGCTCGGGGACGTCGAGGTCGTGTTGGTGTTCCGGGCGATCCCGGGCACGGCGTTTCCGACACCCCGCCCACCGTACGGGGGTCCGGCCGGTGGCTGGGTGCCCGATATCGCCTCGTACCGCAGGGTTCCCGCGCAGACCCAGCCGTTCTGACCGGTCGTCGCGGTCCTTCGCTTCTCCCCCATTTTTCTTCCGTTCCTCTGGTAAGCGCCTGATCTGCCGGGGGGCCGGACGGGTCCAGGGTCGGCGAAGCCGATCACGTAGTGACACGTAGTGCCCTGGACGCGGCCGGTTTCCCGGCAGACCCTCCCGCGCCCAGAGGACCGGAACCCCGGAGTATCACGCCTCCTCCGCTGGTTTCTCCCTTTCCTTTTTCGGCAAGGAGCGATTTTTCGTGCTGCCTGAACCCGGCAACAGACTGCGGACGGTGTCCGTGGTCGAAGCCCTGAACGAGTGCTTCGGCTGTGTCAGTCGCAACCCCTGGGACGTGGCGTGATGGCCATAGGGAAGGGGAATCGCCGCGGCCATGGTGAAGGCTCGGTGTACTGGCGGGAGGACCGTCAACGCTGGGTCCTTGAAATCGACTACGGCTATGTGAACGGTAAACGGAAGCGGACCGTCCGCTATTTCAGATCCCAGGAGGAGGCGATCGAGGAACAGACAAAAGTGCGCACGGCGCAGTTGGAAGGGGCGGCGCCGTTGGATCGCCGGTCGCGCTTCGATGACTTTCTCGATTACTGGCTGGGTGAGGTGGTGGAGCCGTCGGACCGGGCCGAGTCAACAAAGGTCAACTACAGTACCCTGGTGCGGGTTCATATCCGTCCGGCGCTGGGCCGGCTGCGGTTGGTTGAGATGAAACATGAGGATCTGCAACGGTTCCTCAACCGGAAAGCCGCCGAGGGGTACAGCGCATCGACGATGCGGACCCTGCGGACGATCCTCCGCCAGGCGCTGAACGAAGCTGTGATCATGGAGAAGGTGTCGCGGAACGTCGCGGTGAACGTCCGTGTTCCGAAAGCGACGAAGCCGAAGCGCAAGGTTGTGGCATTGAGCCAGGCGGACGGGGTGAAGCTGCTTGCGGCGGCGGAGTCCACGCGGTTTGCCTCGTTGTATGTGGTGCTGGCGATGGTTGGCCTGCGTCGGGGTGAGGTGCTGGCGTTGCGCTGGTCGGACTTCAACGAGCGGGCGGCGACGCTGCGGGTGGAACAGCAGGTGACCCGCGTCGGGGGCATCCGGCATCTGGTGGTGGGACCGACGAAGAGCGAAGCCGGTCAGCGCACGATCGCGTTGCCCGCCCGGTGTGTGGCGGCGTTGCAGGCGCAGCGCCGGCGGCAGGCGGCGGAACGTCACACGATGGGGGAGCGGTGGCGCGACCACGGGCTGATCTTCCCAAGCACGGTCGGTACCTACCTGGAGCCGCGGGCGCTGAACACGCATCTGACGAAGCTGTGCGTGCGGGCGGGTTTGCCGCATCTGGGGCCACACGGTTTGCGGCACACGGCGGCGACGATGGCCTACGCCCTGGGCGTGGACTGGAAACAGATCCAGGACATGCTCGGCCACACCATGCTTTCCACAACCATGGATATTTACGTGGATATGGCCGACACCGGCAGTCGGGATGCGGCAACCAAACTCGATGCCTGGTTCGACAACCCCGACGACCAGGCTACCGACGACGACAGCGAGACCGCGTAGCAACCTAGGTCAGACAGGCAATGATCGTCACATTTCAGCTGTCCCGAGAAAGGACGACCGTGGACATCACATTTGTTGTCACTCTCCGCGACATGCTTCCGGAGGTGCTCGGCGACATGTTCGAGCATGCGGGTTTGATCGGTGATGCCGACCAGGTTCGGGCGGAGGCTCGCGACACGGCCTGTCGTGCGTTGACCCTGACTCGCACCGTCGATCTTCCTGCTGTTCCCCGGATGGGTGAGACGGTGTGGGTGGATCCGAACTGGGAGCCGGTGACGGTCCGGGCGGTGGAATGGACCCTCGCTCCGGAGGGGGACGACCCGCGGGTCTGCGTCCTGCTCGAAGATCTCGATGAGGATGAGGTGGGCGCCGAGCGGGGCGCTACCGAACTGCTCCTCGACAACGGTTGGACTGTCCAGATCCGAGCCGTGGACTGATCGACAGGCCGTAGGCTGTCAACGTGGCTGTCAAACGACCAGAAGCCCCGTACTGGTGATCCCGTACGGGGCTC
>NZ_CAKJTP010000273.1:2906-3514 GCF_917627335.1 Protofrankia sp. CiT1
TGACCTGCCTCAACCGGCGCGCGCTCGGAGGGACTCGAACCCCCAACCTCTTGATCCGTAGTCAAGTGCTCTATCCGTTGAGCTACGAGCGCCTGTCGGACCACCATAGCGGACCGACTGGGCAAGACTACAACACCAGCGGATGATCTCCGAGCGGGCATCAGTGTGGTGCTGGTCGGCGCGGCTCGCTGGTCGCGGCTCGCTGGTCGGTCATTATTGATCATTGATGTCATGGCCGCCAGCTGGTGCCGCTGTGTCTGATCTGCCTGTCGAGCCTCTGTCCGAGAGGATGCGGTGGGCTGGAGCGTCTTTTACCCGTGGAAGGGCCGCGGGAATCTCGCTCGCCGCGGGCATCGGCCTCGGCTCTGTAGGCTGGCTTCTGGGTCCGCCTCTCGTCGGAGGTCTCGCGGCGTTGGCGGGCCCGCAGGCCGCGTTGCTCGTTGTGATTGCCTTGGCCATGACGGTCACAGTCCGGGCATCTTCGCGTCCACGCTGTCTGACTGGTTGTGGATGTCTGGATCATGCGATCATCTGATCGTGCGATGAGTTCGCGACTATTGATGGGGTATGTGACGGATGCATGACCAGGATGCGGGTGGGGTCTGTGC
>NZ_CAKJTP010000274.1:0-3004 GCF_917627335.1 Protofrankia sp. CiT1
CCCTATCCTCGGGCGCTCTTATCCCCACATACCCAGCTTCACCAGCCCGCGCGCAGCAGCTCAGACCGCCGTTTGTACTCGTCCTCGTCAATCTCCCCGCGGGCGAACCGCTCAGCCAGCACATTCTCGGCATCGGCCCGATCGCCGCCAGCGTCCGAACGGCCAGTCGGGCGCCCGCCACCCAGGTAGCGAACGAGCACGACGACGCCCGCAATGACCAGGCTCCAGAACAGGACCATCATCACGGACATCGCGAGCCAGGCACCCCAGCCCCAGCCCCACATCATCGCTGTCATCCTCCCGAGCGAAGGCGCGCCCAGCCCTGGCGCGGTCGTCCACCTCCTCTGCAAGCATCCCCGTTTCCGCACCTCTGAATCCGAGCTGCACGGATCAGCCCGGTCGGGATAACAGGCCCTTGCCGGCGGTGTCGGTCCCGGCACTCCCACGGGGCAGGAATGCTGACATCAGCTCAGAGCGACCAGCAACAACGGAACTCACCCGAAGCGGCCGCAGCGAAGGAGCCGAACCATGGCGCAGCAGCGTGATGTCTCCGCCTCCCACGGGGTCCCTGCCGGCCGCGAGGCGATCGATGCGGGAGAGGGCCCGGTGACCGCGGTTCTCCCATCCGGCACATCCGGCACATCTGGCGGGCATGCGGGGATGTCGATGGCGGCGATGGTCGCTGACATGCGCAATCGTTTCCTGGTCGCGGCGCTCTTCTCGATCCCGATCCTGCTGTGGTCGGCGATCGGCCGCGACGTCCTGGGCTTCGACGTGGCCGCGCCGTTCGGGTTGCGCGACGACGTGTTCCAGCTGATCCTCAGCCTCCCGGTGATCTTCTGGGCGTCGTGGATCTTCTTCGACGGGGCGATACGGGCGCTGCGCGCCCGGACGCTGGACATGATGGTTCTGGTCGCGGTCGCCATCGGCACCGGCTGGACCTACTCCCTCGTCGTCACGCTCACCGGCGGCGGGGACGTCTTCTACGAAGCGGCCACCGTGCTCGCCGCGTTCGTGCTGCTGGGGCACTGGTTCGAGATGCGCGCCCGCGGCGGAGCCACCGACGCGATCCGCGCCCTGCTCCAGCTCGTGCCGGAGAAGGCGCTGGTGGTGCGGGACGGCGAACCGGTCGAGGTACCGACCGCCGAGGTCGCCGTCGGTGACCTGCTGCTCGTCCGCCCCGGAGGCAAGATCGCAGTCGACGGGATGGTCGAGGCGGGCGAGTCCGACCTCGACGAGTCGATGGTGACCGGCGAGAGCCTGCCGGTGCACAAGACCGTCGGCACGCAGGTGATCGGCGCGACCATCAACACCACCGGCACCCTGCGGGTCCGGGCCACCAAGGTCGGGGCGGACACGGCACTGGCACAGATCGTCGCGCTCGTTCAGGAGGCGCGGAACAGCAAGGCGCCCGGTCAGCGACTGGCCGACCGGGCGGCGTTCTGGCTGGTGCTCGTCGCGCTGCTGGGCGGGCTCGGCACACTGCTCGTCTGGCTGCTGGGAACCGGCCGTCCCGCGACCGAGGCAATCCTGTTCGCGATCACGGTGGTCGTCATCACCTGCCCGGACGCGTTGGGGCTCGCCACCCCGACGGCGATCATGGTGGGGACCGGTCTCGGTGCGAAACGCGGCATCCTGTTCAAGAACGCGACCGCGTTGGAGACCTCGGCCCGGATCGACGCGGTCGTCCTGGACAAGACCGGCACCCTGACCAAGGGCGAACCGGAGGTGACCGAGATCCTCACGGACGGCAGCGTCGACGGTCTGGACGAGGAGGAGCTGCTTCGGCTGGTCGCCGCGGTCGAACGGGAGTCCGAGCATCCACTCGCCGCAGCGATCATCCGTCATGCCGACACACGTGAGGTACCGGTGGCCCGCGCGGAGGCGTTCACGAGCCACCCTGGACGCGGGGCGGCCGCCACCGTCGACGGACGGCACGTGATGGTCGGCAACCGCCGACTGATCGAACAGGAAGGAGTCCCACATGATGATCTTAACGCTCAGTGGGACGCACTGCCGGCGGGCGGCCGGACCCCAGTAGGTGTCGCGGTCGACGGCCAGCTGGCCGGGATCATCGGCATCGCTGACACGCCGCGGCCGACAGCTGCCGCCGCGGTGCGAGCACTGCACGATGCCGGCGTCGAGGTAATCATGCTCACCGGCGACAACCAGGCCACCGCCGAGCGGATCGCCGACGAGCTCAACATCGACACGGTCATCGCCGAGGTCCTGCCCGGCGACAAGGCCACAAAGATCGCCGAGCTACAGCGCGACAGCCGTCGGACCGCCATGGTCGGCGACGGCGTCAACGACGCTCCGGCGCTGGCCCAGGCCGACCTCGGCATCGCCATCGGTGCCGGCACCGACGTGGCGATCGAGACCGCCGACGTGGTACTGATGCGTTCCGACCCCCTCGACGTACCAGCCGCACTGCTCATCGGCCGCGCCACGCTCCACAAGATGCGCCAGAACCTCGGCTGGGCCGTCGGCTACAACACCATCGCCCTACCGATCGCCGCAGGGGCCTTCGAACCCGCCTTCGGCCTGGTACTACGCCCCGAGATCGCGGCCCTGGCCATGTCCGGATCCAGTTTCCTGGTCGCCGCCAACGCACTCCTGCTCAATCGGCTGCAGCTACCACCCGCCCTCGCCACATCACCGGAAGGACCAACGACGCCGGACGTCTGGTAAGAGCGCCCGGCAATAGGGGCGTGGATCAAGGAGCGGGGCTGGGGCGCGTGCATCGCAAGGCGGCGGAGGGAGCCACCCTGGTCCGTGGGGTGTCGACCGACAAGCCGGGGTACCCGTGCATCGCGCAGCGATGGACGGGGAGCGATGCGGCGAGGTGCGTGCCCCAGCCCCGCGACGCCGCGTCCCCTCTTGCCGGTCGCTCTAAGAAGCGTGGTGGACGCCGGTCCCGGTGAAGGCGTTCGGCCTCAATACCGGCGGCCACCGACGGACGAGCGCGCAGCGGGGAGTCCGGCCGACGACACCTCATCAAACA
>NZ_CAKJTP010000275.1:0-3001 GCF_917627335.1 Protofrankia sp. CiT1
CACCCCACGACCAGGCCCACGACCGGCCGCACGGGCTTGGCGCACGCCGTGTCTGACGATCCGCGCGGGCCGGTGTGGCGGACGGCCGTTCTCGGCGAGCCAGCCGGGAACGAATCCGGAAAATCGAACAAATACGACAAAGAAACCCGGCGGATCCGCTGCTTGCTGTGTCCGCACGGCTGCGAGCTGCGGCCCGGCGAGACGGGGGTGTGCGCGGTGCGGCGCAACCACGCCGGTGTGCTGGAGACAGCCACCTACGCCGTCGCCGTCGCGCACCTTGACGCGATCGAGCGCAAGCCCTTCTACCACGTCCGGCCGGGGAGCCGGGTGCTCACGATCGCCGGGCCGGGATGCTCGTTCCGCTGCAACTACTGCGTCAACCACCGGCTGTCCCAGTACGGCCAGGTCGCCGACGTCGCCTGGACAGGCCGGCCCGCGCAACCCGCCGAGCTGGTCGCGCAGGCCGCCGCGAACGGTGCGTCCCTCGCCATGTCCTACGCCGAGCCCGGTCTCGCCCCGGAGCTGACCCTGGCCCTCGCGGCCCTCGCCGCCCCGGCGGGCGTGCCGATCGTGTGGAAGACGAACGGTTTTCTCACCGCGTCCGCGATCGACTTGGTCGCGGGCGCGCTGGACGCGGTGAACATCGACGTCAAGGCCGCGGGGGAGTCCGCGCACCGACGACTCACCGGCGCGCAACTGCGTCCCGTGCTGGACGCGGTCGAGCGGTTGCGTGCCGCCGGCGTGTGGGTGGAGGTCTCCACGCCGCTGATCCCCGGCGTCTCCGCCGAACCGGACGCGCTGCGCGCCATCGCCCGCCACCTCGCCGGCATCGACCCGGACATCCCCTGGCACCTGCTGCGGTTCACCCCGGACTTCCGGATGCGCCGGCCGGCACCGACCAGCCCCGACGTCCTCGAAGCGGCGCGGGCGACCGGGCGGGACGCCGGCTTGCGGTACGTCTACGTCGAACGAGCCCTCGGCGCCGCCGGCCGGGAGACCCGCTGCCCGGCCTGTGACACGGTGCTGGTGCAACGCGGCATCTGGGAGACACTGGAATCCGCGGTCACGCACGGCATCTGCCCGCACTGCGGGCAGTCGATCCCGGGACGATGGGGATGATGGACGACGATGGGGATGATCGGTGAAGGGGCCTGTTGATGGCTGGGTCCGTTGATGGCTGAGGGCACCGCGGCGCAGGCCCGGACCGGCGGGAACGTGTTCGTTGCGTCCCTGCCGGACCTCATCGACGCGTCCGAGTACCCCGGCCATCCGGATGGGCGGCTGGTCCGGGTGCGGATCACCGTGACCGAGTCCGGGGTGGAGATCCTCGGTGACGCGTTCCGCCCGGCCGCGCTGGAGGCGTTGCTGGCCGACGTGGGCGGTGGCGCCACGGAGCAGATGCTGTGCGGCTGAGACCCGACCCCGTGGACGCCGGCGCAGCCGCTCTCGACGAGCTGGCCGACCTCGACGTCGGCATCAACGAGGGATTGGATCCGCAGCCGCCTGCTGAGGCGTCTGACGACGGCCCGGTCGGCCGTGACGGGAGCCGGAGTGCCGTCACCCATTCGGAGTCGTGGTGGACGCACCTGCGCTGCACCCGATGCGGACACACCTTTCGTCGCGGGGACCGGGTCCGGCTGCGGGGGGATGCCACCACCGGCGACCCCGGCTCGGTCGTCCACCTCGATCCGGCGCTGGGCTGCGCGGACGAAGCCGTGGCCACCCGGCAGCACCCGGCGCCCAGCGGGGACACCGCGGCGGACGCCGTGACGAACACCGCGGAGGATGCCGCGGAGCTGGCCGCGTTCGCAGCCGGTCTGCTGGACGCCTGGCCGCCGGCAGGGGACGCACCGGTCGTCCGGCTCGCCCCGCACGCGTTCCAGGTCGCCCGGCCCGACATGGGGCCGGACGCCCCGAAGTGTCTGGTCTGCGCCCACACCTTCCGGCCGGGCGAGCAGGTGGTGGTCTGCCCGTGCGGTCTGCACCGCGGGGTCTGCGTGGCGGCTGTGCACCGGGACCCGGTCGCCGGCCTGACCTGCTGGGACGACTGGCAGCCCGATGGAACGCTCACCCACTGCCCGGTCACGCTCAACCGGGTGGACCGGTGAGCGTTTCCCTCCGCGATCGCTACGCTCGGCAGCGGCTCATCCCCGACTGGGATCAGGACCTGCTCGCCGCCAGTACTGCCGTGATCGTCGGAGTGGGCGCGCTCGGTAACGAGGTGGCGAAGAACCTGGCGCTCGCCGGCGTCGGACGGCTCATCCTCTGCGATCCGGACACGGTTGCGGCGAGCAACCTCAGCCGCGCCGTGCTGCTCGGGCCGGGCGACGTCGGGCAACCGAAGGTCGCCGCCGCGGCCACCGCGCTGGCCCGGCTCGCCCCGGACGTCACCGTCGAGACCCGGCAGGCCGAGCTGGTCACCGGGGTCGGGCTCGGTGAGCTGGCCGACGCCGGGGTCGTGCTGGGCTGTCTGGACAGCCGACGCGCCCGGTTACGCCTGCTCGGGCGGACCGCGCTGGTCGGCGCGCCCCTCGTGGACGGCGGCACTTTTGCGTGGGGCGGCGAGATCCGGTTGCGGGTGGACCCGACGGAGGCCTGCTACGGCTGCTCCCTCACCCCGCACCAGCGGGGTGCGTCCGACCTGCCGTGGAGCTGCGCCGAGATCCGGCCGGACGGCCCGGAACCCGCGTCGATCGTGCCCACGTCGATCGTCGCCGGGTGGATGACCCTGGTCGCGCTGCGCGTCCTGTTCGCCGGCCTGCCGGAGTACCGGATGCTGCGGATCGACGGCACCACCGGCCACACCGCCCCGGTCACCCTGACCCGGGACGCCGGCTGCCCGCACCACCGACCGCTGGACGGGCCCGTCCACCCGCTGCCGGTCGACCACCGTGCCACCGTCGGCGACCTGCTCGACGCCCTGCCGGCCGGCGCGGAACCGTTCACCTGGGCGGCGTTTCCCGTATCAGGGCAGTGCCATCACTGTGGCGAGGCTTACGAT
>NZ_CAKJTP010000276.1:0-2957 GCF_917627335.1 Protofrankia sp. CiT1
TGGTCTGGATTGCCGACCTGGGCCGGGCCCTCCTCGCAGGCCCAGAACCCATAGCGGGCCACCGCCCGCGCGACATGCCGCGGAACCTAGGCCCGCCGTCGCGTTGACAACGCTCTCAGCCCCGCTGGCTGGCACTTCAAGGCCAAAGGAAGCCAGCCGACGCAGACCGCCGATGCCGGGGCCGCCGGGTGGATGGGAGGTTGCTAGTTTCATGCTCGACGGTACAGCGCTCACAGACACAAGGGAATGCGGCGATGGCGACCGTGGCGCGGGACAAGCTGGCGAGGATGCTCCGAGGAGACGTGGCGGGCGCGTTCAGCGTTGCCTTGACGACGAGTGCGGACGTGCTGAGTATCGAGGTCGACGGCGTCGGGTCCGTCGCCTTCCCGGTGTCTTCCGCGCAGGCGCGCGAGCTCCTCGGCCGCGGCCAGCCGGCCCGGTTTGGCCGCGGCGAGGAGACGCTGACCGACCCAGGCGTCCGCGACACGTGGGAGATCCCGACGGAGCTCGTCCACGCCAGGTGGGACGACGACGCGCTGAACGACATTCTGACGACGGTGAAGGACGAGCTGGGCCTGCCGATCGCCGCCGAGCTCACTGCTGGCCTTCATTCCCTGCTGGTGTACGAGCCGGGCCAGTTCTTCCGCGCCCACCAGGACAGCGAGAAGGACGACTCGATGATCGGCACCCTGGTGGTGACGCTGCCCTCCGACCACAGCGGGGGCGAGCTGATAGTACGTCACCTCGAGGAGAAGAACACCTACCGAGGCTCGACGGCAGAGTTGTCGCTGGTCGCCTTCTACGCCGACTGCCGGCACGAGGTCGCCAAGATCCGGTCGGGGTACCGGATCGCCCTCACCTACAATCTGCTGCTCAGCGGTGACACTGCCCTTCCGGAGGGCGATGAGGGAGCGGTCGGCGAGCTGGCCGGTTTCCTTCGGGAGCACTTCAGCACACCCGTGTTCAGCCGTTACGGCGGACGCCCCGCCGGCCCGCCGAACCGGCTCGTCTACCTCCTCGACCACGAGTACACCCCGCGCGCGCTGGGCTGGCGCGGGCTGAAGGGCGCCGACGCCGCGCGCGGCTCCCTGGTGCAGGCAGCGGCCGAACGGGCTGGGTACGAGGCCGTCCTCGCGCTCGCGGACATCAAGACCACACACAGCGCGTACGAGGCGGACGACTACTACGGGGGCCGCGGCCGGCGCTGCTGGGACGACGATGAGAATGCTGAGGACGATGACACTGATGACTTGGCCGACTACGATATCCAGGAGCTGATCGAGTCGACGGTCACGCTCACGCACTGGACCGGCCCGGACGGTGACCAGCTGGAGGCGACCTCGCTGGACGTCGACGAGGACGAGGTGTGTGCGTCCAGCGGGACGGACGACTTCGAGCCCTACACCTCGGACTACGAGGGCTATATGGGTAACTGGGGTAACACGCTGGACCGCTGGTACCACCGCGCGGCGATCGTTGTCTGGCCCCGCGAGCAGTCCTTCGCCAACCGCGCCGAGACCTCCCCCGGCTGGGCTCTGGACGCGCTTGCCGCGATGGCACCGACGGACGCGCAGGCCGCCGCGGCAACGCTCGAGCCGTTCTGGGACGGTGCCCTGCGCGCGCGGACGTCGGCGGACAGCGCGAGGATCTCCGAGACATTCGGCAAGGCCCTGCGCACGGCGGACACCGTGGCGGACGCCGCGACCGCATCGATGCTGCTGGGCCCGTTCCGCGTCGAGAACCTGACCGCCGGCGGCGCCGCACCCTTCGCGAAGCTCGCCAGCCAGTATGGACGGCCGTGGGCCGTGCAGCTGCTGAGGACGTGGGCGGGCGCGGGACAGCCGTACTGGACCGTCGGCGGACCGGAACGCGGGCGATGGGTGGCGGACTCGCTTCCCGGGCTGTGCGCGGGGCTGCGCGCCGAGCCCGGAGGCGGCGAGACGGCCGCGCAGCTGCTCGTCGACCTGGCGTGGACATGGCTGCGGGAAGCGATCGACAGCGCGGCCCGGTCGTCATCCCCGCGCAGCCGCGACGGCGGCCTCGACGCCTTGGGCGCACCGCTTGCCTCGGTACTGACGGCCGCCGCCACGACCGGGCCGGCGGACACCCGGGACACAGTCCTCGAACACGTCCGGCGGCAGCAGGACGCGGTCACCGCGCTGGAGATGTCCGCGCTGCGCGCCGCTGCGGCGCCCGGCGGCAACGGTACCCGCGACGAGACCGGCTTCGGCGAGCTGGCAGCGGACTGCGCGGCGCGGCTGCGCTCCCGGCTGGCGCTCCCATCGCGTGCCGCCACGGACTGGTCGATCACGCTGGCCGCGGACGGCTGCGGGTGCGAACTGTGCGAGACGTTGCGCGCGTTCCTCGCGGACCCGAGCCAGCGCACCCTCGACTGGCCGCTCGCCGAGCAGCGCAGGCGGCACGTCCATTCCCGGATCGACGCCGCCGAACTGCCCGTCAGTCATGTCACCCGCCGGCAGGGCCGCCCCTACACCCTCGTTCTCCAGAAGACCGACGCGCTCTTCACCGACGAGCTGACACAGCGGGCCACGGACCAGGCGGACCTTGACTGGCTGGTCGCCGAATGGCACGTGCCGCCCGCCCCGCAGACCACCTGACCTCCATCCGTCGATTCCGGATTCGAGTCACGCGGGCATCAGGCTGGCCTCGACCATCGCCCCAAGCTCCCAACAGGCCTCACGCACGGCGGCGTCCACCCCGCCGACAACCGACAGCGGCTCCCGCAGACGCTTCCACCTCAGAGGGCGTTTGATTAGAGATAATCATCTTATATAACCTAATAGGTTCCTCGCCAGGTAGGTGTTGTTTCGTTCGTTATGCGTCTAGTGAGATTGTCGATCGAAGCCAGGTAGATCATGGCTTCGGAGCTGGCGGGCACGGTCTCGTAGTCGCGGGCCAGGCGGCGGTGCATCATGATCCAACCTAGCGTCCGCTCC
>NZ_CAKJTP010000277.1:0-2910 GCF_917627335.1 Protofrankia sp. CiT1
ACAGCCCCCGCCGGGAGGTTCTGGAAGGATCTTGCAAACCCGCAGCTCAGACCCCCCAGGATCGGTGGTACTGTCGCACGGCAGGAACTTTCCGAGTCGGATTGAAACCCACAGACCACGGGGGTCGGAGTACGCCTGGATGAAGGTCGCGGGGCAGGAAGTTTCCGGATCGGATTGAAGCGAAGATGGTGAGGGTCGCCGACGAGTGCCAGGTCGCAGGGCGGGAATTTCCGAGTCGGATTGAAACGTGACCACCCTGCTGACGAGCCGCGTGGTCGTTCAGGTCGCACGACAGGAACTTTCCGAGTCGTGACCCCATTCGGCGCTGCTGGTGATCTATATTTGGGCAGTGGACAGGCGTTGCGACTTCGGCCTGTGACCAGCGCGCGATCCATGATCGGCGCGTGTTTGTCGTTGTGCACGGTTTTCGCCCGGATCGGCGTGCCTAACGACAAACATACGCCGATCATGATGGCGACTAATGCTGCCCGGCCGCATTTTTCCTGCTGTCAGGCCACGTATTGTCACGCGAGCTACGACGGGGTCAAACGGTCGTAGCGACGCTCCGATAGGATGATCTCGGCCCGGGTCCGTGACGAGCTTGGCCGTGGCAATGCCGGGTGGGAGGGGCCGCGGCGGCTACTGCACGGCTTGGCGGCGATCGGTTCGCCCGGCCCCTGACCGTCGGCGGAGCGGCTGGTCTTCTCCCGGCGCGGGCTGATCGGCGGGCGGCATGTGATCAACTTACAGGGCGGTCACCCACCATGAGCACCCCGCAGCCACAGCAGCGGTCACCCAAATGACCTGACCTGCGACAACACGAAACGATCGAGATACCTGACCAGTTACGATGCAGGCACGGTCAGTCTGTGGCTTTCGGATGGCGAGGACTGGCGTACATGACGATGACCCGGCGCCGTTCGGTATCGACGAGGTACCAGATCCGGCCGCCGCTGGTGACTTCTATCTGCCATTGCGGCAGCGGCCGGCCCTGGTAGGTGCCGGTGGCATAGCTGCCCCTGAGCCGATGGTGTCGGCTGGTCGCGACCGCCGGAGCCGGGTCAGTGCGCATCAGCTGCTAGTGGTCGCCGCCGGAAGTTCATCCAGGGCCTGCCGGCGCCAGGCGGCGCCTCGCGTCGTTGTCGTCGGCCCCGGTAGAACACCGCTACCGGGGCCTCCTCCGCCTCGCGACGCATCCGCCTGGCATCCGACATACCCCGGTCAACTTCCGGCGGCGACCACTAGGCGTGGCGGGTGTTGGCGGCGGCCTGGGCACACAGCTCGTCCCAGCCCTTGCCAGCCTCACCGGTTCCGAAGATCACGTCCCATTCGTTGGGGCCAGGCGGCGGGGCGACCCGGTCACCGCGTTTCGGGCTCACGCAACCACATCCGGTTCGGGCACGCTCCCGTAGTCGTCACCGTCCTGGGCGAGGATCGCAGCGAGGTCCGGGTCGGCGTGGATCTCGGCCGTGTGCTTCCACTCCTCGATCAGATGTGCGACCGGGGCGAGGTTGTCCAGATCCTCGACGGCGCGCAGGGTGTCGGCGAACTCGGTGAGGAACAGCCGCTGGTCACCCTCCGGCAGGAACCGTGTCCAGGTGAACACCTCAGGCAGGGCTTCCAGGAGCCGATCGCGTCCCCGCTGGTCGGCCTGGCGCAGCAGCACCATGGTCAGGCGGGTGGCCGCGGAGACGATGGTGTGTTCCTGCTCGCGCCGGGAAGCGGTGGTCATGACCAGGTCCTCGGCGTCGCGGCGGCGCAGCCGCAGCACGACCGCACCGGACCTGGCCATCGAGGCCAGGGTGTCCTTGGGCTTGTTCAGCAGATCGGAGAACGCGACCACCAACGCGGCAGACATAGTTTCAAACTACTTCGAAAGTCACTGCCAGTCCACCCAGGCAACCAGGACACCGACGGATCGGCGAATCGTGAGGGCAAAGCCGTCTCCGATAGTCCGACGATCAAGGTATGGGGGTTCGGCGTGCGCGGGTCCCACCCGCTTCGTGGAACTGATGTTCGATTCGGTAGATGATGTACCGGTCGGCGCGGTCACTGGGCATCGTCCCTGGTCGGAACCCGGGCAGCGACCGGACGGACACCGATCTCAGGGCCTTCAACCAAGATTGAGCGGTTCGCACCGGTAGGCCGGCGGCGAGGTGCCGCCGGGTGGCGAGTCCTTTTCCGTCGACTCCCGGTCCGAACCACGCGGGCCCGTTTCCGAGCACGTGGCTCTCCAGCGGCCTACATCGTGATCTTGCTTGGGTTGCCCGTGTGGATGGCGCGGTGGCAGGAGGGGCAGACCACGAGGGTCTTCCTGCGCATGGCTGCCATGAGTTGCGCCCACTCGGGCGGGGCGCCCCGTCCTGGCGAGGTCGGCCAGCGAGGGCACCTGGTGGACTTCCACCTCGGCTTGCTGCTGGCACCACTCGCAGCCGGCCTGGAAGCATGTGCGTTTCCCGGCTGGCGTGTCGATGGTGGCCTTGTACTTCCGGGCCATCTTCGTCACCGTCGAGCCGTATTTCGCCGCCAGGGTCTTGAGCATGGAGGTCAGCGCTGACCATTCCAGCCGGTCGAGTCTCCAGACGTCGCCTGCGAGCAGGTGGTACTGGACGATGCCCCGGTACTCCGCCCCGTAGGTGCCGATGATGAGTGGATCATCGAGGTTCAGCAGTTCGGGGCGGCGCTCGGGTTTTCCGTGCTTGAGATAGGGGGCACATTTCTCCCGGATCACCTTCAGGGGCACGCGCAACCCGATCTTTCCATTGACAACCGGTCGGGTCTTGCTGTGCTGGACAGTGATCTCGTAGCCGAGGAACGACGCGGCCAGCACCGACAGCATGATCTTATGATCGAAGCTTCCGAAGGAGAGGGGGACGGCGATATATGTCTGGGGAGGCTCCGAGGGGCTGA
>NZ_CAKJTP010000278.1:0-748 GCF_917627335.1 Protofrankia sp. CiT1
GGCCCACCAGCCCGGCACCGGCGCGGTCCGGGAGGGCTGCGCGCTGCTGCAGGGCCTGGCGACCTGCGGGACCTGCGGCCGTAAACTCACCGTGTTCTACCAGGGCCCCACCAAGGCCACCCCGGGCTACTACTGCCAGGGCCCCGCCACGATCGTCGACGGCCGTGGCGCCCGTCACCTGCACATCGGCGGCGTGGCACTCGACGCCGCCATCGCCGACGCGTTCCTGACCGCGCTGGCCCCCGCGGCGCTCACCGCCTGTCTGTCCGCCGCCGAACACCTCGAAAACACCCACGACGCCGCCCTCGCCCAGCACCGCCGCCAGGTCGAACGCGCCCGCTACCAGGCCGTCGACCCGGACAACCGGCTCGTCGCCCGCGGTCTGGAGGCCGCCTGGGAGAAGGCGCTGACCGACCTGGCCGCCGCCGAGGCCGAACTCGCCCGCCGCGAGCAGGCCCGCCCCCGCGCCCTGACCGACACCGAGCGCGCCGGCATCCGCGCGCTCGGGGACAACCTGCACCAGGTCTGGGACGCCCCCACGACCACCGACCGCGACCGCAAACAGCTACTACGGACCCTGATCGACGAGGTGAACGTCACCGTCGTGCGCGACGACGACGCCGGCCACACCGACCTGCTCATCCGCTGGAAGGGCGGCGCGCTCACGGAACTGACCGTCCCCGGCCGGCGTCGCCAGCCCGCGATCCGTACCGACGAGGACACCATCGACCTGATCCGCCGCCTCGCC
>NZ_CAKJTP010000278.1:1224-3360 GCF_917627335.1 Protofrankia sp. CiT1
GCAACCGGCAGGGCCGGCGCACCGCCCGCGGCCTGACCTTCACCGCCACCCGCGTGCAGTCCCTGCGCTTCCACCACACCATCCCCTGCCACCAGCCCGACCCGGACCAGCCCCAGGGCGACCTGCTCACCATCGCCGACGCCGCCAGGGAACTCGGCATCGCGGCCTCCACCCTGCACCGCTGGATCGGCGACGGCTTCGTCGCCGGCGAACAGGACACCCCCGGCGCCTCCTGGCGCATCCGCATGACTGACGAACTACGCAACCTCTTCGTCGACGACGCCCCCGACGGCTGGCTCGCGATGCTCGAAACCACCCTCGCCCTCGGCGTCTCCCGCCAGACCGTGATGCAGCGTGTCAAGCGCGGCGAGCTCCAGGCCGTCCACGTCCACGTCCGCACCGGACGACGAAAAGGCCTGCGAATACAGGTCCCGCCACCCACGGACGCCCTGTTCTGACCCCCACAATCAGCGAAAGGAGCAGTGTGACGATGGCTCCAACGCCGCCGCCACGTCGGCGTCGAGAATCCACACCCGCTTGGAGCCGGGCCCCTTGCAGACGGCATAGATCGCCTCGATCGCGTCGTGGCAGCCACGACCCGGCCGGAACCCGTAACTACGGGGCTCGAACCGGGTCTCCCACTCTGGTTCGAGCGCGTTACGGACCCGAGCCTGGTGGCATCTGTCCATGATCGCCGGAATTCCGAGCGGCCTGGACTTCGCTGGGTTTGATGCCTTCGGGATCAACACGCGCCTGACCGCGAGGGGCGTCCAGGACGAAACCGACCGGTGTACCCGCACCGCGACCTCGCCCCGCGCTTTGGAGGTCAAAGCGACCTCCCCGTCGATCCCCGCAGTCTTGCGCCCCGCGTTGCGCTGCGTCACCTGCCGCACGCTCATGAGCGTGTTCGACCGGCTCCGCAACATCAACTTTTGCAGGTTCCTGACCTTGGGCCAGTCCTGCTCCTGCGCCGCCTTGAAGATCCGCTGCCGTAGCCGCCGTACTTCCTCCTCGCAGGTCCGCCAGTCAACGGCGTCCCAGGCGAGGAGCGCGTCCTCCGGTCCGTTCACCGTCACCGCGTCCACCGTGTGTCCGTCAGCATGGCGTCCAACTTGTCCTTCGGTTCCGGCGGTTCAAACCGCATCGCTTCACAGGCTCACCTGCCCACGTCAGCACCCTTTCGAGTCCGGGCAGTGGCCCGGTATCCGGCCGGTTATGCGAGACGATCGGCGAAGGGGCCGACCACCTGTCCCGGTTTCCCGTCGCCTTTCGACGCACCGGCGTTCGCTTCTTGGGCATCCTGTTCCCGCCAAGGAGCTGGGCCTTCGTTGCCTCCGGCTTACCGGTGACACCTGACGACGTCCCCGGACCCAGACGGGGTTTCCACGTTCGACATGCGCGAGCTGCGACCGGGGTGGGCGCCCCCTCGGCCCCGAGGCCAGCGGTGTTCACACGACCGACGAAGATTCTTCGGCCGCCGCTTGCCGTTCCTCCACGGCCAGGCCCTGCACCCCGGTCTTCATCCCATCTCCCGAGGCTCTGGGTAACGAGGCATCAGCGGGGGTTCACTCACGTTCGCCCGTCCGGTCTTCCCCTCGCCTACGCTCCCGGATAGAACGGGACCGCTTCGGCTTCTTCCCTGAGTTCCGCACCCCGCAGTTACCCGCGGCGCACGTCAGGGCGGGGACTGACCTTGAACACTGGCCAGGAGCTACGTCACCGACACCGTCGGCCCTCCAATCCACGAGCCCACTCACAGCATGTCACCTCGTGTCGCACGTCTTCCGCCTAGTCGTCCCCGACGAACAGCATCCAGGCCTCCTCCGCACCGGCAGCAGTCCGGCAGCCCACGGGAGATCCATCACGCCCTAATGGTCAAGTGGTCACATCGCAGTCGACGGCCACGACACCCCATCAGCAGTCAGCTCTCCCGACCACCGGCAGGGGCACGGTCTGACCTTAGGACTCGACTTCGGTCCAGAAGCCCAGAGTGCTCACCTGCCAGCGGCTACCGGCACCGAGCCTGCCCTACAGCGACCCGGTACATCCCATTAGAAGCGCATTTCGCCGTTTTCGACACCGTCGACGAACGCGGCCCACTCGGCGCGGGAGAAGGACAGCACGAGCCCGTCCAGG
>NZ_CAKJTP010000279.1:0-2865 GCF_917627335.1 Protofrankia sp. CiT1
CCATAAGCGCCGGCTCGCCGAACCTCAACACCTCCCTTCGGTGCGGCTCCGGGAGGATCTTCATCGGTCGAGAACCTCCATGAGGATGCCCGTGCCGTCGGCGCCGACATCGGCCGGCAGGTTCTGCCGTCCGCTGCGTGTGCGCCAGCGGCCCACGACATCCCGCGCACGCCGAAAGGAACGGGCCAGCCGGTGCTCGCTAAGCAGGCCGTACAGCTGCTGCTCCACTCCGCGCCGGACGACGAGAACCCTGCCGTCGGGAAGGGGCATGCGGTGGCTGATGCCGAAGAACTCAAGGTCGGGCCCAAGCCGGAAGGAGGACCGGATGCTGGTGAAATCCGGCGGGAATGAGACAGCATCCTCGAGCGGCAGCTGACCCGATGTCGGCGGTTCAGGCCGCAGCCAGGCCGGAAAGTAGGTGTCCGCGCCGGCTCTGTCACCGGCGTACAGCAGAGACGTGAAGGCGGAACTCCGTGCGAGCATCTGCAGCAACCACCGTCGGCGCTCTGCCGGGACCTCCAGGATGTCGGCCGCACCCCGGATCGGCCGGAGCAGCTCCTCGGAGCGCCAACCGGCTTCGGCTCGTCTGCGTGCGATCTCCTCATCGCTGAGCTGCTCGCCGGACCGGTGGATGTCGGCATCCAGATAGGTGGGGTGGCGCCGGGGGAACGGGAACGGTTCCGGATCCTCCGTCACGATGTCGTCGAATTCACCTGCCGCTCCGGAGAGGAGGTTCTCGTCGCCCGGAGGGTCGAAGACGTGACAGGATATTCCGGCCGTGTCCAGCTTCGTGGCGACCATGAGTCCGGGGGGTGTGCGACCGTCGATCCGAAGGGTTGACAGCTGCACGCTCGCCTTTGCGAGCTGCGCCCTGATCCTCGACATTTCGCCATGCGTGCCTTTGCATTCGAGCAGGTAGATCTTGGTGTGAAAGCGACCTGCTCGCAGTTGGGTGCCGAGCAGGATGTAGTCGGGTCTGCCGAGGCTGGAGCCGGCGGAGCGCACTGAGTGACCCAGGGCGGACCCATCGGCCAGCGCTACCTCCGCGTCCATCGCCTGGAACCGGAATCCGGGGTGGCGGCTGTTCAGCACCGCCCGGGCGACGACCATCGCGAACCCGATGCCCAGGTGCTCGGACTGCGCGGTCTTGTGGTGGTGCACCACGCGGCTGGTGTCACCGATCGCCAGCTGTGGGAGCGTGCTCACCCCACGGGTACGGGTGGTGAGGACGCCGCAGTAGCGGACCTGCGCCCAGTGCCGCGCCATGTCGGAGAAGGGCCCGTCGGGGTAGAAGGTAGTCGCGACGCCGAGTTCGCGCAGCACGTTCATCGGGCTCGTCCGCACCCAGGGCCGGACCCGCACCAGGCTGGGATCCTGGCGGTAGAGATACAGCGGTTTGGTTATGGCCAGCTTCGCTGCCGTCTCCGCAATAGCGGCCTGCTCGCTTGGCTCCGACAGTGTTGCCACCACGCCCGGTCTGCCCATCGCCGCGAGGACGTCGCTCATATCCACTGTCGGCTCCGGATGGTCACTGCGACCCGACAGGTGCGCCTACGAGGGCGATCAGCCCGCTGAGGACGAGGAGTGAGGAGACGGTGAGGTTTCGCATCGTGATTCGGCGGGGCGCACCGTCGAGAACGGCCTGCACCTCGCTCTCCCGCGGCGGGATGCGCATCGCCAGCGCGGCACGATGAAAGGGAGACACCTCGTTCGGCGGCCACATCACCGCGCGTAGATCCCGACGCTTGACCGGGGCGTGGCTGTTGCACCCGGTGAGCCAGCCGTTCACCCACATCTCGCAGATGCCGCCATCTATGCGATAGGCGCGGCAGAGTGTCGGCCATCGAAACGCAAGCAGGAACGAGATGACGAACATTGCGGCGAATACCCAGGGCCAGGCCACTCCGATCCCCAGCACCAGCCCGCCGGAGGCAATCGCAAGATAGGCCGCCACGTGGAGGTTCTTCCGCTCGCGCCGACTGAGACTCCGGGTGCTGCGAGGCTGCGAGCGGCCGCGTGGCCGTTTCGATCGGGGCACGGATCTCCCGCGCGCTGGTCTGTTTTGCCGGCCCGAGGGGCGGGAACGTCCAGCGGCCACGACGGACCTCCGGTTCAGGGGAGAAACAATGTCACTTTCTTGATCATTGTGGCGTGTGCGGTGAACACGGACGAGAAAGAAAATCTGCGGGCAGACGTGACCGGCAGGGATGGCGAGCCAGGTATTTTTAGCACACGATGTGTGGTGTGTGAGGTCGAATCCGGAAGAATTCGCCGGCCGTTCTCGTCGCTCGCGGCCATCCGCCCGCCGGGTGTTCGCAGCCCTCGACGCCGACGCGCTGGACACGGCGCTGGGAACTTGGGCGGCCGTGGCGACCAGCCCGGACACGGGGACACAGCGGCGGGTCGCCGTGGACGGCAAGACTGCGCGCGGTTCCCGCACCAGGTCCGGACCGGCAACGCCCCAGGTCATGGCCAGTCCGCGCAACCTCGCGATCACGGTCCTGCGCCTGACCGGCGTCACGAACATCGCAGTGGGAATCCTCTATCACGCCCGCCGCCCCGAACGCCCCCTGCAGACGATCATGAAGCTTGCTTGCTAACCGACAACTATGCCGGGGCCCTGGTTGTCGACCTGGTCCATGACCCGCAGATCGTGGGTGTCACGAGACCGTCCGATCTGCCGCGCGGCCGCGATGAGGTGAGCATGGTGAACGGCCGTCCTCTCGGTGTAGTTCAGCACGGACATCATGGCAGAGATTGATCTTGCGCGGTCCGCGGCTCTGGCAACGGTGTCGGCCAGCCGACAGATAGGGGTGGCCGTCTCCGTTACGAGCCCGTCTGCTGGTAGGTGGTGGCCTTGCCTCT
>NZ_CAKJTP010000280.1:0-2837 GCF_917627335.1 Protofrankia sp. CiT1
GATCCACGCCCCTATTGCCGGGCGCTCTTAGAGCGTGTTTGAGATCGGGCTTTCGATCAGTGAGCCGCGTCCAGGCGGCTCCTGGCCGCGTCACCGCGGCGGCTTTGGGCCACCAGGGCACGCTCGGTCGACCGTCATGCGTGTTGATCGACCGAGCAAGCCCTAGAAACTGGCGAACAGGTCCCGGGGCATGGCGATCCGCGCGGCTTCGGACAACGACCCGGAGACCGATGGGTAGATCGCAAACGTGTGGGCAACCTGGTCGACGGTCAGGCCGTTGGCGACCGCCAGCGACACCGGGAAGATCAGTTCTGACGCCCGGGGCGCTACGACAACCCCACCCAGAACGCTGCCGCTGCCAGGCCGACAGAACAGCTTGACGAAACCGTCCGTGACGGCCTCCATCTTCGCCCGCGGGTTCCGGGCAAGCGGGAGGATCGTCGTATGCGCCGCGACCGCGCCTGACTCGATCATCCGTTGGGAGATGCCGACGGTCGCGATCTCCGGCTCGGTGAAGATGTTCGACGACACGGTACCCAGCCGCAGTGGGGTGACCGCCTCACCGAGCGCGTGCCACATGGCGATCCTGCCCTGCATGGCGGCGACGGACGCCAGCGGCAGCACCCCGGTACAGTCACCAGCGGCGTAGACCCCCGGCACCGATGTCCTCGACATCCGGTCGACCTCGATATGGCCGGTCGTGTTCAGGCGTATCCCGACGTCGGTCAGACCGATCTCCGATGTGCGCGGCACCGAACCGACGGCCATCAGGACGTGGCTGCCACTGATGATCCTGCCGTCCTCGAGTTCGACCTCCACACCGTCGGCGACCCGGCGGGTCGCTGCCGCCCGGGAGCAGCCCAGCACCGTGACACCCCTGCGCCCGAACACATCCTCCAGGACCCGGGCCGCGTCGGGATCCTCCCCAGGCAGCACCCGGTCGCGGGAGGAGATGAGTGTCACCTGCGCACCGAGCGCCCGGTAGGCGCTGGCGAACTCGGCGCCGGTGACGCCGGAACCGACCACGATCAGATGTTCGGGCAGCCTGTCGAGGTCGTAGAGATGGCGCCAGGTGAGAATTCTCTCACCGTCAGGTATCGCGGTCGGCACGATCCGCGGCGACGCACCGGTGGCGATCAACATGATGTCGCCGAAGAACGCCTCACCAGAATCGATCTCGACGACATGCGGACCGACCAGCCGCCCGCGGGCGTGCACAACCCGGACGGCCTCTTTTTCCAGTCGGGTCTCGATGTCACGGGACTGCGCCTGGGCAAGCCCCCGTACCCGGGCGTAGACCCGCTCGATGTCCACACCAGCACCGGCAGGCAGCTCACAACCGGGTGCCGCCATGGCATCCCAGCCCGCTTCCGGCAGCACGAAACCGCCGTCTCGCAGCCGGACACCGAGCGAGGGCGCCGCGGCCAGGGCCGTCATCGCCGCCGATGTGGCGATCAGGGCCTTCGATGGAACACAGTCAGTAAGGACGCAGGCACCGCCCATCCCATCCGCATCGATGAGTGTGACAAATGCCCCCAGCTCAGCTCCGACAAGGGCCGCCTCATACCCACCGGGCCCCCCTCCAAGGATGACAATTCGCGGCACGTGCGCGCTCCCTTCCGTGGGCGGCGTTCCCATCAGCTATCTTGCCTCCTGCCGCGCGCCGTACCACTGGGATCGGACCGACTTTCGTACAATCAGGGAAAGGTAACCCGCCGGCCCGGTGCGTCAGCACAGTCGGGGAGAACGTGGGTACGGTAGGCGCCAGTGGAGATCCTTGAGATACGCCGTCACCCCGGCCGCGATGGCCGCGACGAAAGAGCCCGCGAGAGGCGTACGCCATGACCATGTACGCCGCCTACGGCAGCAACCTCGATCCGGCCCAGATGAAGGAACGTGCACCACACGCTCCGGTCATCGGGACCGGCTGGATACACGGCTGGAGACTCACCTTCGGTGGCGAGGACGTCGGCTGGGAAGGCGCGCTCGCCACTATCGTCGAGTCCCCCGGCTCCCATGTCTACGTGATGCTCTACGACATCGACCGGCGTGATCTGCGGCAGCTCGACGTGTGGGAGGGCGCCGACGCCGGCCTCTACACCCGCATCCGCGTGCGCGTTTCCACCCTGGACGGCGACGCGCTTGCCTGGGCGTACGTCCTGGACGCCTACGAAGGCGGGCTGCCGTCCAAACGGTACGTATCGATCATGGCCGACGCGGCGGAGCGAGCCGGTGCTCCGGCCGACTACGTCGCCCAGCTACGCATGCGCCCAACCGCGTAAGAGCGCCCAGCGGCAAGTGCGTGGAGCAAGGAGCGAGGCTGGGGAGCGATGGCGTGAGGGGCCCCGGGCTCGCCCCGTCGCCTACGAGTTGTCGATCGGAGCGGAGCGCAACGCCGGTTCCTGCTGCTGGACAGTCTGCCCACGCGCGGCCAGCTCGTCGCTCAGCAGCCCGAGGATGCGCACGAGGTCGGCCTGATCTTGCGCGGACAGCACATCGAACAGCGTCGAAGCGCGTTCGACGTGTTCGCGACCGACCCTGTCCACGACGCGTTCACCCTTGCTTGTCAGGGTGATGAGCGTCGCCCGGCGATCCCGCGGATGGCGGGCGCGGCGGACCAGGCCTTCGTGCTCAAGGGTGTCGACAAGCCCGGTGATGGCCCGAGCTGTCGTTCCGAGATCATCAACAAGATCACGCATGATGGGCGGATGCGGATGGTGTCGCAAAGCCGACAGCAGCCGCACACCAGCCGGACTCACACCATCGAGACCGACAGTGGCCTGAAGATAGCGCACCCAGGCTGGCCCAAAACGAACAAAAGCATAAAAAACACGCTC
>NZ_CAKJTP010000281.1:0-2831 GCF_917627335.1 Protofrankia sp. CiT1
CGGATCTCCGGGCAGGTCAGCTTCCTCGGGCACGTCAACGACATCCCTCGGTTCCTCGAGTCGGTCGACGTACTGGTCCACTCCTCGATCCGCCCGGAGCCCATGGGCCAGACGGTGCTCCAGGGGTTGGCGTGCGGCAAGCCCGTCATCGCGACCGCGGGAGGTGGCCCGAGCGAGTGGATCCGCTCCGGGGAGAACGGAGTTCTCGTTCCCCCCGGCGAGCCGGAGGCGCTCGCCGGGGCGATGCGAACGCTGGCGGACTCACCCGAGCTGAGAGCCAGACTGGCGGTGGCCGCCGCGCAGACCGCGGGAATCCACACCGACGACGAATGCATGACCGCCCACGCCGAGTTCTTCCGCGCGGTGAGGCGAGCGCGCACGGAGCTGTGAACGCATGCGACTGACCGTCGTCTCGACGTTCTTCCCGCTGCCGCCGGACAGGGGCGACCCGGTACGCGTTCTCATGATGCTGCGGGCGATGTCGCGGGTCCGGGCCTACACCCTGCTGGTGGTACGCCGGGCCGGCACCACTCCCGAGCGGGTCGAACAGCTGAGAATGACGCTGCCCGGCGTGGAGGTGAAGGACTTCCCGGCCACCCCGTACCGGTTGGGCCGGCTGGGGCCTCCCGGTCGTTACCCGGAGGCCTTCGTCGACCGGATGCCGCCGTGGGTCAGAACCCGCTACAGCCACGAACTGCACGATGACCTCCGCGGGCGGACAGGGTGGGGAATCGCCATCGGTGAGGCAGCCGGAGCATACTTCCGCCACACGCGCCTGAGATGGCACTGGGACAAGGCGAACGTGCTCGCCGCGAGCAGCCGGCAGGACGCCGTCGAGGCGCCGGACCTCCCGCACCGGCTCCGCGCACGCTATCTGGCAAGGGTCTCGACCCGGTTCGAGTCCCGGGCGCTCTCGCTGTGCGGCACGGTGTCGGTGACGAGCGAGGACGAGGCGGCACGGCTGCTCGCCCACCACGGCCGACCCGTCGATTTCACGCTTCCCAGCTGCGTGCCCGTTCCAGTCGGGCACGTCCCCCGGCCTGACGATCGGACGCTGGTCTGGCTCGGCAGCTTCTCGTACCGCTCCAACCTGCTCGGCCTGTTTCGCTTCCTGGAGGAAGGCTGGGCGGAGCTGCGGCGGGCCGGTTTCACGATGGTCCTGGTGGGGTCGGGCCTCGACGAGCGGACCAGGAGCGACCTCGCGCCGTACGAGGGCCTGAAGATCCTCGGGTACGTGGACGACCTGCGACCCGTGCTCGCGCGGGCCCGGGCAGCGGTGGTTCCGCTGTGGAGCGGCGCCGGCGTCAAACTCAAGACCCTCACGCTCCTGGCCCACTCGATACCCGTGTTCAGCACGCCGGTGGGTGCCGAAGGCCTGCCCCGGACGGACGCGGTCCGGGTGGCGGGTACACCGGATTCGCTGGCGAGGGAGGTGCTGAGGTCCTCGCCGTCCGATCTCGACCTGATGGCCGCCGGAGCGCTTCGTCTCGTCCGGCGCCGCTTCTCCGAGGAAGCGTTCGCCGAGCGCCTGACCGGGTCGCTCATGAGAACCGGCCATCTCGACGTCACCGGCACCGCGTCTCGCCCGGGACGGTGACGTCGATGTCGACGAGAAAGCTGATGTCCGCATCGTTCGCGAACCTGCTGATACCGATCAGCGGCCTCGCCGTCAGCCCATTCCTGTCCCGGGAACTGGGCCCTGCCGGCCGTGGGCTCTACGCCGCGCTCACCCTGCCCGTCGTGGTCTGTGGATGGTTCGGCACATACGGGCTCCAGGACGCACTGAGTTTCCACCTCCGGAACGGACGCCTCTCGAGACAAGCCGCCGCCAGGGTCAGCCTGGCCGCCGCCGTCCCGCTGGGGCTGTTCGGCGTGGGGCTGCTGAGCGTGGTGGGGCTCGTCCTCTTCGCCGGGGACGGCGCGCGCTACGGCCAGTTCCTCGTGCTGTCGCTGCTCGCACCGCTGCACATCCTCGCGAATCTGCTCATCGGAGCCTTGACGGGCGCCTCCGACATCCGCGGGGTCAACCTCGTGAAGATCGTGCCCGCCCTGACCAGGACCGTCGTTGTGATCTTCGCATGTCTGGCTTTCCACCTGAACGCCTACTGGGCCAGCCTGCTGTTCCTGGTGTCCGTGACGACCGGGCTCGTCATCGGCCTGCCCATCCTCCGGTCGTCGCCGGCTCCCGCGGAGTCGACGCCGTCGCGGACCGAGGCGATTCCGGCGCGCTCGCTCATCACCTACTCCCTGACGTGCCTGCCGGGAGTGCTGGCGGCGATCTCCAGCGCCCGGCTCGACCAGGTAGTCGGACTCCCGCTGATCGGGCCGACCCAGCTCGGGTACTACGCGGTCGCGGTCAGTGTCGCGGAGATACCGATGGTTGTCGCGACCGCAGCACGGACGGTGCTGCTGGGCAGGCCGGCCGCCGTCGACCCACGCCGGGCGACCCTGGTCGCCCGGGTGGCGATGCTCGTGTCGGTCCTCACCTGCGGCATGCTGGCGGCGACGGCAGGCGTCACGGTGCCATGGGTCTTCGGCGGCGCCTTCGCTCCGGCCGTCGCACCGACCGTCATCCTGTGCGGCGCGACAATCCTGTACACCGGAATGATAATCTTCGGGGCAGTCCTGCTGGCGAACGACCGAGCGGGCTGGTCCTCCGCGGCGTTGGTGACCGGCTCGCTCGCCGGCATCGCCCTGTTGTTCGTACTGGCGCCGCTGGGTGCCGTCGGGGCGGCCGTCGCCAGCCTCGGTGGCTACGGCGTCTCGGTGCTCGTCGCCGCCTGGGCGGTCGGCAAGGCACCCGACCCGCGCTCGTTGCGGATGCTGACAAT
>NZ_CAKJTP010000282.1:0-2828 GCF_917627335.1 Protofrankia sp. CiT1
GCGCAGGTAGGCCACCAGCGCCTCACCGACGTCGACAGGCAGCGGGATCCGCTCATACCTGTCGCCCTTGCCGTGCACGACGACTTCGCCGTGGCGCCAGTCGATGTCGTCGAGGCGTAGCTGGGCAGCCTCGCTCGCGCGCAGCGCCAGCCTGTAGACGACCGTCAGTAACGCCCGGTCCCGCAGGCCCACCCGGGTGCCCGGGTCGCACCGTGCCAGCAGCGCCTCGGGCTGGCCCGGCGCGAGCGCTTTCGGTAGCCCTGCGAGCCGGCGCAGTGCGACGCGTGGCACCGCGCCCACCAGTGGCTGGTCGACCAGCGCGTTCACGTGCAGGAAGCGCAGCAAACAACGTAGCGCGCTCAGCCGGCTGGCCGCCGTCACAGCGTGGCTATCCCGGCTGGAGGAGACAACGAACGCCGTCACGTCCGCGGTGGACAGACCCCACGCGCCGCCGTCGACGTCGGGGACCCGTATCGCGACAAACGGACGGACGAGGTCGATGTTGTGCTGGACGGTCGACGCGACCAGCCCGCGTTCCTTCCGAAGATAGCCCGCATACCGGGCGAGGAACCGTTCCCCGGTCGGTTTCGCGGGTCTCTGCTGGACGCCGCTGCGACTGAGGTGGTCCAGCAGTGGGTCGAGGGCCTGGACGGAGACCAGCGTGGTGTGCCCGTCCTCCCGCCGCTGTGCGACGAAAGCCCGGGTCACCTCCTCGGCGTCGAGTCGCTGGTCTTCCATCCACTGGCTCAGGTGCGCCATCAGCAGCAGTTGCCGTGCCGCTGAGTCCTGGCAGTACCCCCGCCGCGCCAGGTCACCGCGGAACCCCTCCGCGTACCTGGCCAGCGGTCCGGCCACCTGAACCCGATCAGGATTCCGCATGGCCTTCTCCCTTCCTTCGTGTCCGGCATGGGCACGAAGGACAACGGAGATCGACCGGCGGTTATCCCGACACCGTCACCGAGGCCGCCGCCCGCACCCAGCGGCGGCCCCGCCAGGTCGGCATAACGAACGCGTCTCCATAAAAGACACAACAGAAGGTCTCCGGCCGGCTGGCCTCCGAGGACGTCACCAAGGACCGCCTCACCCTACGAAGCTACGTCGCCTCGGCCGTCAAGAACGGCCAGAACGCCCTGACCGCGATCCGCGGCGCTCTCCTCGGCAACCCGTGGGTCCCGCCAGCACCGGCCTGACCAGCCAGAACCGCCACAAGCCCCGGCCGGACCACGGCCGACCCGGACTCACTTCGCGCTTCCCGCAGACACGTCAAGATCTAAAGGACGTGAATGTTTACCTGACGGGGGCTCGGGAAAGCCTCGTCGGCCCGGCGCGGAAGGCACCTTCGGGTTCTCGGTCATGATCCGGACGGCGCCGCAACGGTGCCGTCCGGCGGGCGGGTCAACTGGCTCGACCGGCTCGGGGCGGCGGCCGGCTCGGCCTGCGGCGAGCGCTTGCGGGCCAGGACCAGGCTTGTCAGCGTCGTGATCGCCATGGCGCCGATGCCGACCAGCGCCGCCGTGGTGTAGGCGCTGTCGTCGGGGAAGAGGTGGCCGAGGCCGGTGCCGGCGGACAGGATCAGGCCGCCGATGGCGCTGCCCAGGGAGTACCCGACGCTGCGGACGACGTAGTTGAAGCTCATGGCGCTCGACGTCTCGCTCTTGGGGGTGACGGCCAGGATGACGCCGGGCATGGCGGCCGCGAAACTGCCGACGCCGAAGCCCAGCACGCTCATCGCCAGTAGCAGGTCGACCAGGTTCGACCGGGCGGTGACGAACAGGACGAACCCGCCGCCGACGATGACGGCGCTGCCGGCCAGCAGGAACGGGGCGTCGATCCGCTTGAGCATCCGAGGCGTGAGCTTGCCGGCGACGAACCCCAGCACGGAGAACGGGATCAGGACCAGCCCGGCGACGAAGGTGGTCAGTCCGAAGCCGTAGCCGGCGCTGTGCGGCGTCTGCGCATAGCGGGTGATCAGCGTGAGCAGGAGGTACATGCCGATCGCGCCGACGAACATGGCGATGTTCGCTCCGGCGACCGCCGGGTGCCGCAGCGCCTTGAGGTCAATCAGCGGCGCCTTGCCGCGCAGCCCGGTGACAGTCCAGACAGCGAGCAGGACCGCGGCGACGACGGCCAGCACCACTGTCACGCTGAGGTCGTGGCTCCACAGGCTCCGCTCGCCGGCCAGGTACAGGACGAGGAACAGTCCACCCGCCAAGAGGAGCGCGCCCACCGTGTCCACGTGGGCGGAGCGGCCCGCGGGTGCTTCGGGCATGAAGCGCCAGGCCGCTAGAAAGGCGATGGTGGTGACGAACAGGCCGAGGCCGTAGGCGGCGCGCACTCCGCCCACTTGGGTGAGCAGGCCGACGAGGGGGTAGCCGGCGCCGGCTCCGATAATGGAGACCACCGAGATCAGGGAGATGGTGGCCGCGCTGCGCTGCTTGGGGAGGTGGTCGCGGGCCACGCCCATCATCAGCGCAGTCAGACCGAGCCCGATGCCCTGCCCGGCCCGGCCGACCAGCAGCCAGGCGAACGGCAGCGGCAGCACGGTGAGCGCGCTGCCGACGACGACGACCGCCAGCGTGGCGAGAATCGTGGCCCGCCGGTGCGGACCGGCTCCGAGCCGGCCGAGGACCGGCGTGGAGACCGCGCCGCTGAGTAGTGCGATGGTCAGCGTCCACTGCGCGCTGTTGAGCGAGACGTGGAACGTGGTGGCCACGGTGGTGATGAGCGGCGTCCCGAGGCTGGCGACCGCCGCCACGACCAGGGCGATGAACATCAGGGAGGGGACCAGCATCCGCGGCTCGGACTGCTCCCGGGGAGTGCTCATCGGC
>NZ_CAKJTP010000283.1:0-2203 GCF_917627335.1 Protofrankia sp. CiT1
CTTCTTCTCACCCCGGCTGAAGCTGCGGCTGAGCTGCGGGTGAGTCGCGCGAAGCTCTATCAGTTGATGAAGGCTGGGTTGATCGACTCTGTGGTGATCGACCGGTCGCGACGGATACCGCGGGCGGCGCTCACTGCCTACGTCGATCGGCTCTGTGGGCGTGTTGGCGATGACAAGGCGGCGTGAATCAGTGGTGGCGCGGGCTCCGCCGCGCTCACTTGTGGTTGTCGCCGGTTGTGTCGGGTCGATGTTCGGCAATCCAGCGCTCGACGTCCGCGGTTTCCCAGATCCGGCCGGCGGCGAGGTCGGCAACGGGCTTGGGGAACGTCGGGTCCTGCGCAAGCTGGCTCACCCGCTGCCGGCTGACCCCGAGTCGTTTTCCGATCTCGGCGGCGCCCATGAGGTGATGCACGACAGCAGAGTACTTGACGGTTGCCTATAGCGTCCCGCAGACTCGACACGAGCTAGGCAACCGTCAAGAAGACGGCGGTCCCGGTGGGTGCGGCTAACACCACACCGGGACCTTGATCCCAACCCTTCATGCCAAGGGAGCGAGACCCATGCCCATCATTCCGCCTGACCATGGCCCGTGGCGCACCCCGTCCAACCAGCCGCCGTTCGTGACCGTGCAGCGGTCCGACTCCGGCGACTGGGAGGTCACCGTCCGGCCGGGTGCCGATCCGGTTGACCTGCGCGCGGCACTCGTCACACTGCCGGTAGACACGGTGTTCATCGAAGCCTTCGGCGATGTCGACATCACGCTGATCTTCCGGATGATTCCCGGGTCACCGGCGCTGCTGCCGCCGGGCATCGGTGACCCGCCGCGTATCCCGGCGATGCGCTGACCTACGCGGTTCGTCGCTTCTCCCCCATTTTTCTTCCGTTCCTCTGGTAGGCGCCTGATCTGCCGGGGGGCTGGACGGGTCCAGGGTCGGCGTAGCCGATCACGTAGTGACGCGTGAGCGCCCTGGACGCGGCCGGTTCCCCGACAGACCCTTCCGCGTCCAGAGGACCGGAACAGCAGCGCCACATGACATGCGTATGTGGCGTTGTCCAGCACATTTCCCGCCTCTTTATCTTCTCCGTTCGATTGTTCGGCAAGGAGTGATCTTTCGTGGTGTCTGAACCCGACGACGGGCCGCGCATGCTGTCCGTGGTCGACGCTTTGCATGCGCATCTTGACCGTGCCGACCGTGGTCAGGGCCGATGGTTCGCGGACCCGACCGGACAGGCCGGGCAGGAGGAGTTCGCCTGCGACATGGGCGAGAGCCGGTATGGCTGTCCGTGGTGTGACCGGATCGCCTGGCCGGACGGCAACCCGGTGGACGGTGCCTGATGGCCGCGGGGAAAGGGAGCCGGCGGGGGAACAACGAGGGGTCGGCGTACCGGTATCGCAACGGTTGGGCCGGTCAGGTCAGCATGCCGGACGGTACCCGCAAGACCGTGTACGGCACGACGAAAGAGGCTGTCCTCGACGACATCAGGAAGATCCGGCGGGCTCTTGATGATGGCGTGCCGGTGGTCACGACCCGGATGACGGTGGGGGAGTATCTCGAGCAGTGGGTGACGGTGGTGCTGGCGTCCCGGGTGGTGGCGGGCACGCTGGCGGAGTCGACCGCGGAGTCGTATGAGCTGCTGGTGCGGCTGCACATCATCCCGGTGCTGGGCCGCCACGAGCTACGGAAGCTCTCGACGGCGCAGGTCCGGCAGTGGATGACGGCGAAGCTCACCGAACCGTCCGCGGCCGGTCTCGCCGCTCGCCGACGACAGGAGGAGGAGAAAGCACGCCGGGCCGCGGAGAAGGAAGCACGGGAGCGGGCTGCCGGGGCCGATCGGCCACAGCGGCCTGGTGGGCGCACGCCTGGCCCACCGAAGCGGGTTCCGACTCCCGAACCGAAGCCGATCAGACCGCTGTCGGCGCGCAGCGTCCGCTATCTGGTGACGATCTTGCGGCTGGCGTTGAAGGACGCGGTCCGTGAGGAACTGCTGGTCCGTAACGTCGCGGAGCTGGTCCAGCCGCCGCGTAGGGATGATGCGCCGGTGCGGGCGCTGAGCGAGGTGGAAGCGGGCCGGGTGCTGGCGGTGGCGCTGGTCGATCGGCTTGCCGGGCTGTGGATGGTCATGCTGGCGTTGGGGTTGCGCAAGGGGGAGGCGCTCGGGCTGCGCTGGGATGTGATCGATCTGGACGCGGGCACGGTCGAAA
>NZ_CAKJTP010000283.1:2332-2928 GCF_917627335.1 Protofrankia sp. CiT1
ACCGGAGATGGTCATTGTCGTGCTTCGCGAGCACAAGGCGCGGCAGGACGCGGCGAAAGAGGCGGCACCGGTCTGGCATGACGACGGGCTGGTGTTCACTACGTCTACGGGTCGGGGGATCCAGCCGCGGAACGTTAACCGCTGGTGGGACAGGGTTTGTGCGGACGCGGGCGTCCATCGAACACGTGTTCACGACCTGAGGCACACGTCGGCCACACTTCTTTTCCGTGCTGGGGTGGATCTCAACGAGATCCGGGCGTTGCTCCGGCACACCCGCATTGCCACCACGGCGGATATCTACATCGATGTGTTGGAAGATGTCCGGCGTGGGACGGCGGCGAGCATGGACACCATCCTTGGCCGGCTGGCGTCGTCCACCCGCCCGGCTGTTACGGAATGTGACGACGGTCGGGGTGACGCCGAGGTGCCCGAGGGCTGATCGTTTCCAATTGCAGTACTGGCGATCACTGAACCATCAGGGGCACGGAACCATGACTGGCTCCGTGCCCCTGACCTGCCTCAACCGGCGCGCGCCGCCAGGGACTTGAACCCCGAGCCGCAGATCAAACGGATCGAAGCGAGTGTCGACCCTGTCC
>NZ_CAKJTP010000284.1:0-1319 GCF_917627335.1 Protofrankia sp. CiT1
CATGGGGCGTAGCGCGCAGGCCCCGTCCTTCAGGGCGGGGTTAGCGCATCAACAGCAGAGTGGCAGACTAGCGTGCTATGCTGTCACGCATGGGATTGCGGGTGGTGAAGCGGGCGTACCGCTACCGCCTCTATCCGACTCCCGATCAGGCCGCCCAGCTCGCGAGCACCTTCGGCTGCGTCCGCTACGTCTACAACCGGGCGCTCGCCGAACGGCATCGAGCTTGGTTTCAGGAGCAGCGGCGGGTCACTCACGCCGAGACCGACAAGATGCTCACTGGCTGGAAGCGGGAGTCGGGAACGGAGTGGCTCGCCGAACCGTCGAAAGGCCCACTCCAGGCCACACTGCGCAACCTCCAAACCGCCTATGTGAACTTCTGGGAGAAGCGGTCCGGCTACCCGAAGTTCAAAAAGAAGGGCAAGACGGTCGATGCGGCGACCTACTTCCGGAACTGCTTCAGCTACCGGAACGGTCAGATCACGCTGGCGAAGCAGGACCAGCCGCTGACCATCGTCTGGTCCCGTCCATTGCCCAACGGTGCGGTTCCATCGCAGGTCACGGTGTCACGCAACAGCCGGGGGCAGTACCACATCTCGATCCTGGTCGAGGAAACCATCGCCACCCTGCCGACTTCGCCGGGCCGCGTTGGAGTCGACGCGGGGATCACCTCGCTGATCACGCTGTCGACCGGGGAGAAGATGTCCAACCCGCGGCACGAGAAGCAGGATCGAGCCAGGCTCGCCCGCGCCCAGCGGGAACTGGCCCGCAAGGAGAAGGGCTCGGCGAACCGGGCGAAGGCCCGGCTGAAGGTCGCCCAGATTCACGGGCGTATCGCCGATCGGCGCCGGGATCATCTCCACAAGCTGTCCACGAGGATCATCCGCGAGAACCAAACGGTGGTCATCGAGGATCTCACAGTCCGGAACATGGCCCGCAACCGCTCACTCGCCCGCGCGATCTCGGATGCGGGCTGGCGGGACCTGCGGACCATGCTGGAGTACAAGGCTGGCTGGTATGGCCGGAAGGTCATCGCGATCGACCGCTGGTATCCGTCATCGAAGACCTGCTCGTCCTGCGGGACGCTGGTCGAATCCCTGCCGCTGAACATCCGGGAATGGGCGTGCCGCTCCTGTGGCACGGTCCACGACCGGGACGTCAACGCAGCGAAGAACATTCTGGCCGCGGGGCTCGCGGTGTCCGCCTGCGGAGACGGAGTGAGACCACCCCGCTCCTAGAGCGAGGAGGCGTCCGTTGATGAAGCAGGAACCTGCACCGCGAGGTGTGGGAATCCCCGGCCTGAAGGCCGGGGAGGATGTCAA
>NZ_CAKJTP010000284.1:1344-2794 GCF_917627335.1 Protofrankia sp. CiT1
GAGGGGCGACCCGAAGCGCTCGACCGGCTCCTTGCCGCAATCACCGAGACCCTGCCTGCCGTGGCGATCCTCGATCGGCTCGCCGCTGCCGAACGCGCCTACCGGCAGACGCATCGGGTCGCTGTCCGGGCTACAGCTCGACTCGAAGACCTCCTCGACCGGGCCGAGCGCGCCGAAGTGCGAGTAGCCCGCATTCGGGAGGTGCTCGACGGCCTGGAGTTCGACGCCGAGGCCGAGGAGGACGCGCCGCGTGCGAGTGGAATGCGAAGAGCCGCGGACCGCATTCGCGAAGCGCTTGATGGCACCAGCGGCGATCAGGCGCCCTAGCCAATACCGAGACTCCATTCGCGAACGGCCCGCTTGCACCCTGAATGCCCACCTACCGAAAAGGATCACCCCCATGACTGCGCCCGCCGTCCGTGCCCCGCGAACTCGCCGGACCCGACGAACCCGGCCGCCCGAGACGATCGCCCGATCCAAGCGCGACGGCGAAGGTCACACCCTGGAAATGCACAGCGTCCCCGCAGCCCTGCGTGCGGCTGGCTATGAGGTCGTCTTCGCGGACAAGTCCCGCGGCGTGGCCGATCACGTCGCCTGGAGACCCGGACAGCTCCTCGTCATCGCCACCCGCATCACCGCTGTCAAGAAACGCAGCCCCGAGTTCTCTCGTGTCGAACAGCAGGGTCTCTGGGACCTGACCCGGGACTCCAGGCGTGGATTTGAGGTTCTTGCGCTCTTCGCGACCGCCTACCACGCCGCGGCGCCCGGCAATGTCTGCGCCTGCTCCGGGCTCACTCCTGACCCGGTTCGCTACCTGCGCATGACCGGCCCGCCCGTCGGGCAGGGTCGGCGGCCCTCCCGGGAGCCTTGGGTGCCCGATACCGCCTAACCTGCCAGACCTGTGTCCGCGGTGTCCCATTGCCCGGGACGTGGTGTTCCTGGGCATGGGACGACCGCGCGCGAAAGTCGCGTCAGGATAAACAATAATCTTGTTTGCTTCTGCGCAAGCGGTATCGCCTAGGGGTGCGGTGCGGGCGCATGCGTAACCGTGAAGTTTCTGCGAGTCACGTCCCTCCCGCGCCAGAACCATGCCCGGAGCAGAACCTGGCGCGGTCGGTGCGTGTTTCGCCGATCGTGAAAATAGCGACAAAGATCCCCAGATTTTGGTAACGATCAAAACCGACTACCATATTTTTCTCTGTCGCCTACCCCAAAAATTGGTGATCAAATTGGCGAGTTTTCGCGCTCCGAAGCCTCCGTTTTTGTACAGTCGTTCGACTCTGCCCATGTACGGTGAGCGACCGCCCGTGCGTTTTGATGTTGATTCCACGACGGGTCGTGCGGCGGTGGCGTGCGCGCGCGAGGTGATCGAGTCACGGGTGTCGCGTGGTTTTGTGCCGCCTGAGCTGCAAGAACGGTGGATGCGCGTGGCGTCGGAGGCGGCGTATGC
>NZ_CAKJTP010000285.1:0-2751 GCF_917627335.1 Protofrankia sp. CiT1
GGCTGCGGTGGAGGCTTCCGATGAGTGGCTGCCGGTGCTGGTCGGATAGTCGTTCGGTGTGCAGGGGTTGCCGATATCCCCGGCGAGAATCCAGCCCCAGGTGTTCGCGTCGGGTGCCCAGCCGAACACCCATGGTCCGCGATGACCGCAGCGGTGGCTCCAGTGGAAGGTCGCGCCGGAGCGCAGGTTGCCGATGACGTAACCGTTCGGCCCACTTCGCACGGTTGCGGCCGTGGTGAGATGACGGGTGCCGGCGATCGTTCCGGCGACAGGCCGGAAGTGCACGGTGTCCCAGCCACCGCTGTGGGCGTGGCCGGACAGTATCCTTTGGGGCGGGTCAGCCAGGCAGGACCGTTCGATGAAGCCCCAGTAGGGCGTCTTCTCGCGACGGCTGGCTATCAGAGCCCAGCGGCTGTTCACGTTGTACCGCCAGCCGACCGCGGCGTGGACGGTGCCGCCGGACCGCACCGAAACCATGGCCTTCTCATCCCAGCCAGGCTTGCCGGCGGCGTGGTCGCCGGTCGCATCGAGGTTCCAGTACACCGGGCAGGAGGGCTGACTCAGCCGGACGCCGATCGTGTACGGCTGGTGGTCGGTTTCCGTGTCCGAGGTGCCCGCCTGGTATGACGCCGGTTCAGCGGCCAGAACCGCCGGTGCGACGGAGATCTTCTGCGCTGGCCAGTGCATGGCATGGATCGCTACCGTCGGCACCGCCACAACCCCGACGACCGCCAAGGCCGTCGTCAGTCTTTTGATCATTTTCAGGCTCCTCTTCCCGCGTTCTCCTTGATAGCGTTCACGTCATCTTCGAAGACAGGAGGAGACTAGCAAAACGCCTTCTTACATAACATCAACGTTAGGTCAACAGACGGATTGAGGTACGGATGAGCGGCGGACCGCTGCGGCGGTACTACGGGATCGCGGAGATCGCGGACGTGCTGGGCGTGGACCGGCAGCTCGTCACGGTGTGGCGGCGGCGGTTGAGCCGGAGCATGCCGCCCCCGGACGACGAACTGGCCGCTGGCCCGTTGTGGGTGGCGGCGACGATCGAGCCCTGGATCGAGCAGACCCGGATACGGATGGCGCGGGAGCGCTCGGACGGCGGCCCCCCGCAGCCCGAGCTGATCCGGCAGGCGGCACGGCGGCTGCTGCGCCTGACTGCTGTCCTCTTGGAGGATGCGCCCGAGCCGCGAGTTCTCGATCGCGCCCTGCTGGCCCTCGGGCAGCTGGGCGAGCCGCTGGCGGCTCACGGCGGCGACGGCGACCCGATCCGCCGGCTATGCGGCGATCTCGCCACCCTGGCCGGCGATGCCGGCGCCGCGCCTCCGATCCAGACGGGCAGGACCGCGGCGGTCCTGCCACAGTTGCGCGCCGAGTGCCTACGGCTGCTGCCACCCATCGCGAAGCTGCTGGGCGCTGGTTCCACCGGCAGCACGCCCGCTGAGACGCGGCACCAGCCCCATGCCTGACGCGGCCTTCCCAAGGCATCCGGCTCCCGGATACCGCGCGTCCAGGCAGCATTACGCGACGGGCGGTACCAGCGCCCGCGACGGGCCAATTGCTCGATGCCCCTGAACGGCAAGCGTTGGCCGCCAGTAACTTGATCAAGTGTATCCAGTGCGGCAGCAGCGCTGGTCAGAGCCTACAGACAAGCGTCAGGCACCGACCGGCGCTGCTCAGTCGCTGGCCTTCATCGGGAGGCGGCGAGCGCGGATCCGGGTATCACTGATCACGACAAGTACGCCTTCGGTCAGGTCGTCCATGACTTGGCCGAGGTTGGCCAGGACGACGGAGGCGAGGGATTCGGCCCTCTTGTCGATACGGCGAAGAAGGATGGCGCTGGGCGCCATCGCGGGGCTGTTGGCCAGAAGTTCCCGAAGTCAGTATCAGCGGATATGAGAATCCAATTCTCGCGATCTGCCAGTGCCATGATCCGTTCGTCGCTCTGGCCGCCCAAGCCGAGTTCGTAGACATGTGAGCAGTCATGACCTGCGGCGCGAAGCAGCCCGGCCATGCGCGCGGAGAGGCACTCATCAAGCGGGAATCTCACGCGGTGAGCCAGACCGGAAGCTCCCGCTCGTCAACAACTCGTGCCGCATACTCCAGACACGCTTGCACGTCATCCGGGACAAGCTGCGGGTACTCGGCCACGATCCCATCCGTGGTAAGCCCGTTCGCCACGAGACCAACGACAGTAGCCACCGGCACACGGGTGCCGGCGACGCAGGGCACACCACCCATGATCTGATGGTTAACGGCGATCCGCCCAAGGTCCATGCACGTACCCTCGGCCGCACCGGTACGGCGCGTCAAACACGCCTGATCCGCGCCGTCAGCCACGACCCTCGTCCTTGCGGGTACCCGACACTCGTCCAGGGCTGCGACCTGGGACTTTTCGCGGGTATGGGATCCCGGTCTATGCCATGGCACGGTTGGCGGCTGGGCCCGGAACTGCGGGCAGCGCTCGCCGCATGAGCGGCTATGGACATGCAGACGGCGAGGCAAGAACGGCGGTGCGAAGGTCGATATGGACGGTCGAGCGGTGTTCTGGCGCCCTCAGCCGATTGGGCGGTCTCCAACGGTCAGGAGCCTGCCCGATCGCGATCAAGCGTACCGAGCCCCCTGTTCCCAGCACGGTTGGACGGTGCACTGACCGCCAGAGACCCACCATCCGGAGGTTGAACGGCGAACTCAATCTTGGACGAACTGGAGCCCGACAGCTCTTTCCAGCGTCTGCCCGGCCGCATGCAG
>NZ_CAKJTP010000286.1:0-2699 GCF_917627335.1 Protofrankia sp. CiT1
CCGTGGCGCCGTCCGCCACCACGCCGTCCGCCCCGCCTGCGACGGTCGGATCACCGCCGGTCTTCGCGGCGTCCACGCCGCAGCCGCGGCCGGTTTCCGTGGCGACGCAGGCGGCACACACCCCCTCGTCCCAGCCCTCGACGAACCCGCAGCCGACCTATTCCTCGCCGGCGGCCTACAGCCCCTCGCCGACTTTTGCCCCGTCCTCGCCGGGCCAGCCGCGGACGTCCGCTCCCGGGCATGTGACGGATGTGTCCGACGACCGGGACTACGGTCACGACGGGTCCATGTCTCGACGCGACGGTGCCGAGTCCGGCGCCGATGAGGGCTATCCGCCGTATCGGGAGCCGCGGGAGGGCCATCGGCCGAGCTACCCGACGTCGCGGCGGTCGGTCCGGCCGGTCGCCGAGGATGACGACGAGCTCGACGTCCCCGACTTTCTCAAGTAGTCGGGGACGGTGCCGGCCCGGGCCCGCTCGGCCGCGCCCAGGCCGGTCGTGTCCGTGTCCGCCGCTGTCCGTGTCGGTAGCGGCCCTATGAGCGTCTCTGGCCGCTCCGGCCCGGTGCCGGCGGCGATGTTACCGCCGCCGTCGCCGCGTGGGCGGGACCAGTCGTGAGCGCCGTTGGCGGGCCACCGCTGGCGGATGCTGGCCGGCGTGCGGAACTGCGGCTCAACCTCGCCGACGTCCGTGACCGGATCACCGTCGCGGCGGCCGCGGCAGGGCGTGCGGCCGGCGAGCTCACCCTTGTCGCGGTGAGCAAGACCTGGCCGGCGGCGGATGTTGTGCTGCTGCGTGAGCTGGGGGTCACCGACTTCGCGGAAAACCGGGAGCAGGAGGCTCGCCCAAAGGCGGCAGCTGTGACGAAACACCTTTTTGACGGTGAGGTTTCGGCCGCGTCGCGGTCGGGCTCGCGCGGCGCCGACCAGTGGATCGATCAGGGGACCGGCCAGGGGATCGAACGGGGGCGCCGGGTGGGCCAACCGCGCCAGGCCGGCCCGCCGGGCCCGGCGCCCGTGCCGTTGTCCCCGCCCTGCTGGCATTTCGTCGGTCAGCTCCAGCGCAACAAGGCCCGTTCGGTGACACAGTGGGCGCACTGGGTCCAGTCGGTCGACCGGGCGCCGTTGGTCGCGGCGCTGTCCAGCGCGGCGGTCGCACACGGTCGCGAGATCGTCGTCTGTCTGCAGGTGTCGCTGGACGGGCACAGCGCCAGCGCCGGTCGAGGCGGCGCGTCGCCAGCGGACATACCCGCCCTCGGCGATCTGGTGGTGGGCAGCCGGGGGCTCGTTCTCGCCGGGGTGATGGGGGTTGCGCCCCGCGGCGCGCCGGCTCGCCCGGCCTTCGCCAGGTTACGTGAGGTTTCGGACGTGCTTCGGCGAGGGCATCCCGAGGCGTCGGTGATCAGCGCGGGTATGTCTGGGGACCTTGCGGAGGCGGTGGCCGAAGGCGCGACACACCTTCGCATCGGGACGGCTTTGTTCGGTCAACGGCGTGGTGTCCCTTAGAGTCGCGCCCATGGGTGTCGCGCGCAGGGCGATGGTCTACCTCGGTCTGGCCGAGGAGGACGAAGACTACCTCGAGGACGAGTACGACGATGGCGGTCACGACGCCGGTCATGACGACCGGCGTGACGCCCGTGAGCCCATGCCCGCGGAGCGGTCGGTCCGTCGTATTGATGCACGTGAGGAGCCGCCTGCGATGCCGCGTCGCCCCCCGGTCGAACAGCTCCGGCCGACAGGCCCAGTCCCGATGCGCAGGCCGTCCGCGGTCGAGGAGCCGTCGCCCTATCGTATTACCACATTGCAACCGCGTAGTTACAATGAGGCACGGCAGATCGGGGAGGAGTTTCGCGACGGGACTCCGGTTATCATGAATCTGACTGAGATGGATGACGTCGATGCCAAGCGGCTGGTCGACTTCGCCGCGGGCCTCGTGTTCGGCCTGCGGGGGTCGATCGAGAAGGTCACCAACAAGGTGTTCCTGCTCTCGCCGCATAACGTCGAGGTCACCGAGACCGACAAACGGCGCATCCGTGAGGGTGGCTTCTACAATCAGTCATGATCATGTGTCAACCGTCATCGGACCACGGTCCCCGCAGGCACAGGAGAGTCCGCCATCAGTGCACTTGGTGACGTGATCTCCGCGCTGCTGCTTGTCTATCTGCTGCTGCTGATTGCGCGCGCGGTGATAGATCTTGTGCTCTCGCTGAACCACACCTTCAGACCAGCCGGAGTTCTGGTACTAGTCTTTGAGACCGTGTACACGGTCACGGACCCTCCGTTGAGATTCGTCCGGCGGTTTATTCCTCTTCTGCGGGTGGGCAGCGTTGCATTTGACCTTGGTTTCTTATTGATCTTAATTGTTATCATGGTCTTGCGGAGACTCGCGGGTGGGCTGTGACCAAGTCGCGCGCACGGCGAACGCGCACGGCAGACTGCCGCTGGACCGCCCTCTCCGGGGGAGCGGCAATGCCGCATCATGAGGAGGCGACGTGGCTCTGACACCGCAGGACGTGCAGAACAAGGTCTTCAGTCCGACTCGGTTCCGCACCGGGTACAACGAGGACGAGGTCGACTCCTTTCTCGATGATGTCGAGAGTGAGCTCACCAGGCTTCTGGACGAGAACACCGATCTGCGTCGGCAGCTCGACGAGGCACGCCGCGTGGGCGGTGGCGGCCCAGGCGTACCCGCTCAGGTCCT
>NZ_CAKJTP010000287.1:0-2084 GCF_917627335.1 Protofrankia sp. CiT1
TCGCGGGCGGCCTGATCCTGGCCGGCGAGGCACTTCGCGTAGACCTTGAGCAGGACGTGGACGCTGTGCCCGGCCCACTCGGCGACCTGGGTCGCGGGGACGCCCGCGTTCAGCCAGGTCGACACCGCAGCGTGACGTAGATCGTACGGCCGGCGTGCGAGTGGCGAGGCCAGCTGTGCGGGAGTGAGAGCCTTCGCGCGCGCGGCACGCCAGACGTCGCCGTATCGGCTGTCCGGGACGGGGCCACCCTGAGCACCGCGGAACAGCCGGCCGTCCGGGGCGGTGCCGAACTCGGCCAGGTGATCCCGCAGGATCCGGACGAGGTGTGGAGCGCAGGGCACCGGCCGCGTCTCGTCCTTCGCTCTGTGCTTGAGCTGGCGCGTCTCCCGCTCGCCGCTGTCGGTCCACTGGCCGCCCACCGTCGGAGTGGAGTTCGCGAGTGTCAGTGTCCCCCAGCCGCCGTTGGCGGGAAGGTCGAGATCGGGCTCGCGGAGCGTGTTCACCTCGGCGGGTCGCATTCCCGCGTAGTACATGCAGGCAAAGAAGCCGACCAGCGGCCGGGAGATCCCGCCGACCGCGTCGAGCAACGCCCGCGCTTGAGCGGGGTTCACGACCACCCGGCGATCGACCGTCTCGCCGACCTTCGGCGCGGTCCACTGGATGCGGGTCAGCGGGTTGACGTCGAGATGCCCCAGCTCGATGGCGTATTCGATCAAACTGAACAGCACTGCCCGTTTGCGGGCGATCGTGTTCGCTGCGGCCGGTGACCCGTCGAGCTTCACCGCCAGGGCATCGAGTGCCGCACGGGCATAGGTCGGATCCGCCAGAGCCGAGATCGGCACGGTGGACCGTTCGACCCAGCAAAGGGCGGCGGCCACATCGTCCGATGGAGCGTCGTCTCCGTCGGTCGATCGCGTGATGTTGAATGCCCAGCCGTACAGGGCGTCCCGGAGAATCCGCGGGTCGGGTGCGCCCCGCCGGGTGGCAAGGAAGGCGGGAGTGACGGTCGCGAGAGTATCCGCGACCGACCGGCGGGAGTTCGGCGCGAGCCCACGCCATTTCATCTCGGTGAATGCGCGGGCATGACCGTACCAGCTCTGCTCATCCTTGCCGAGATCGAGCATGCTGACCGGAATCCCGTCGGTGACGTCGAAGGGTTCGCCACGACGGGTCGCGCTGACCAGGCCGGAACGGAAGCTGTCCGCGAGAGCGGCCGTCTTGAAACTCCGGGAACGAGCTTTGCCCGCAACCGACCAGCGCAGTTCATATGTGGTCCCGCGTTTTCCCGAGACTTTCCGGACGTTCCAGATACGGACGTCGTAGGTTGTCGGGCGGTCGATCCTGCCCGGCTGGCCGCTTCCCGCGCGTCGGGGGTTCACGCGGCCTCCTCGCGGCCATCGAGCCACGCGGACAGATCGCTTCGCCTGATCCGGAGCTGGCCGTTCGGAAGTGTGAGGCAGCGAGGAGCGCGCCTCTTCGCCCGCCAGTCATAGAAGGTGGAGCGGGAGATCTTGAGTTCGTCGCACAGCTGGTCGAGCGTGAGCAGCTCCTCGCGTGCGGCTGGGACAAGGCGACGGGTCGGGCGCGGGGGCATGTAGAATCCGCTCCTTCTGCCGATTCTTTGGGCGAGATATCCCGTCTCCTCTGGGCGCGAAAGGGTCTGCCGGGAAACCGGCCGCATCCAGGGCGCTACCGCGTCACTGCGTGATCGGCTTCGCCGACCCTGGACCCGTCCGGCCCCCCGGCAGGTCAGGCGCTTACCAGAGGAACGGAAGAAAAATGGGGGAGGAGCGAAGGACCGCGACGACCGGTCAGGACGGCTGGGTCTGCGCGGGAACCCTCCGGTACGGGGCGATGTCGGGCACCCAGCCGCCGGCCGGACCCCGGTGTGGTGGGCGGGTTGCCGGAAACGCCGTGCCGGGGATCGCGCGGAACACCAACACGACGTCGACGTCGCCGAGGGCTTCGACGAAGACGCGTCGGTGGGGATCCGGACGGCGGTCCGGGCGACTTCGAAGGGGTCGGCGCCCGGCTTGACGGTCATCTCGTAGTAGCCCTGGCCGGGGGTGTCGAGGCGGACGAAG
>NZ_CAKJTP010000287.1:2228-2824 GCF_917627335.1 Protofrankia sp. CiT1
GGCTGTCCGTCGGAGGGGTCGCGCGGCGGGTCATAGACAGGCGGAATGATAGGGGTCACGGTCTGCGCTCCTTGTACGAGAAGGGGTGTGGATCGAGGTCCCGTCGTGGAGGGTGAGAGCTCCCGGCGGGACCGCCTTACTTAGCAGTCGCTAAGTCCTGTTGAGTGTCTATGGCGGCTTAGCGACTGTCAAGTACGCTTCGGGAATGATGCGGGAACGACTCATGGGCACGGCAGAGATCGCCGCCCGTCTCGGTGTGAGCCGCGTCCGAGTCCACCAAATCGTCACCACCGACCCGTCATTCCCCGAACCACTCGACGAGATCAAAGCCGGAAAGATCTGGCGAGCCGACGACGTGGAACGCTGGTTTGCCGAGCACCGCCCACCCCGCGACCCGGCCACCTGACCGCCGTTCACGCCGCATCCTGCTGTTCCAGCCCGCGCAGCCGATCGACGTAGGCGGTGAGCGCCGCCCGCGGTATCCGTCGCGACCGGTCGATCACCACAGAGTCGATCAGCCCTGCCTTCATCAACTGATAGAGCTTCGCGCGGCTGACCCGCAGTTCAGCCGCCGCTTCAGCCGGGGTGAGAAGAAG
>NZ_CAKJTP010000288.1:0-2681 GCF_917627335.1 Protofrankia sp. CiT1
TGCCCGGCCAAGGAGCTCTCATCCTGGCATCGTCCTGCACTCTGGCGAGGTAGCCGCCGATGAGTGGACGACCCGGTCCGATCTCTTTGTGACCACTCCCGCACACACATTGCGCGATCTAACCTACAGCGGGCGGTTTGATCTCGCCGAACTCGGCCGCGTCGCCCACGCCTTTCTGCGCACCCACCTAGCGAACGAGACCGAGCTGGCCCGTGGTCTGGACGTAGCCGCCAGGACATCGCCCTATGGCGGTGAAGTTGCGGCTTCGTTGGAGTCGATTCTGCGTGCGGCGGACGAGGGCAGCGTAGGCTTCCCCGCCCGCCCGCAGCGTTAGTCAGCCCATGGCCGGCGCAGAAAATCATAACCCAGACTCCCACATCGGGCCGGAATTCCGTGAGACGTTCCCCTCGTGGTCGGAGTTCCGTTCCTACGTCACCGATCGTGCTCGTGCAGCGGAGTTTAATGCCGACCGTGCACTTCACCAGATCTTGACCGGGGACTTCGCGGCGCGTCTCATGAGCCGAACCCCGCACGACTGGATCATTTTCGGTTCGTTGGCGCTTCCATCCCGGCCCGCCGCAGACTTCTCGTGGCCTGCCGACTTTCTTCCCGCTCAGCCGAACGAAATCCATCCCGCGTATGTGATGGCCCGATCCGCGTTCATCTGGACCTGTGCGCTCTCGACATCACGGAATCCTACGGTGTTCATGTCAAGCAGGCTGTGGATGCGGTCACGGTGAACGCGGGTGACACCGCCCGAACTGAGCGTGCGCTGGGCCTCGCAGGGCTGGTCCGCTACAGCGCCGACGTCAGGGTCTACGACAGCGGGAAAATCATGGGAGTGATCGTCGCCCAGCCGATCGATCCGAAATACGGGCTCGGCCAGGCACGTCCCGTCGACGACCCAATCGGACTGGAGATCGACATCAAGCCGCCCGATCGGGTTCCTCTGTTCGGCCCGGCCACCGCGCCGAACGGTCCATCGTTGGCATCGCCGTGCCCGGCCTGGCGCCCGTCACTCCCATGATGTATCCCACGGCCAGCCAGCTCGCAGACAAGATCTCCATGCTGAGCGGACCGGCACCCCGCTCGTCCCGCCAGGTCGCAGCCGGCCCTCGCCACCGCTACAAGGACCTCTTCGACATCCACTACATGATCCGTACCTGTTCCGTGGAGGCCCGCCACATGTGGGAGGCGCTTGAGGTCAACAACCAGGTCCACTTCGGCCGCGAGGTCCTGCCCCATCCCTACCACGTCTATGGAGCCGGCCGCAGGCCCGGTGAACTCGACGTTCCCTGGCGGTCGGCGGTGAACACGTTCAAGGCCGACCAATCACAGCTCGCGCGCTACCCCGATTTCGACGCGATGGAACGCGCCGCGGCAGGCTTCGTGGCAGAGCTGACCACAGCGCCTCCGACCAGCACCTGGGCACCAGGACGCGGCTGGTCCCCTCCCCGCTCGGATCTCCGGGCGGTGTCATTCCCCCGGAAACCAGCTCCCAGACCCGGTCCACGGACCCCGCCTGCGCAGGCTCGCACGCTCCCGCCTCATCCGGGCCAGGCGCCCCGGCCACCGACGCGATAGAGGCCTTGCTTCGCAGCGTTTCCGCACCCCGGAAGAGTATCCGATCTTCAAAAAACCTACGTTTCCTGAAGATCAACCCGAGGTGATCCGCAACAGCGCTGGAGTCGTCAAAAACTCCTTCAAAAACGGGCACGCTCAACAACCCCGACGGGAGCGTTTGCTGAGATGATCGCGGCCGTGACCACAGCCTTCGAGCCCGCTGAACTGCTCGCCGCCTGCCTGGCCTTCGCTCAGCCCGGGGACACCCTCGTCGTCCCCGCCCTCGACCGGCTCTCCCGCTCCCTCCAGGACCTGATCACCAGGGTGGGGGATCTACGCCGGCGTGGAGTGGGGTTCACCTCCCTGCACGAGAACCTCGACACCACCACCCCCGGCGGCCGGCTCGTCTTCCACGTCTTCGCCGCGCTGGCCGAGTTCATCCGCGAACTCATCGTCACCGGCACTCGCGAGGGCCTGGCCGCCGCCCGCGAACGCGGCCGCGTCGGCGGACGCCCCACCGTCGCCACCCCAGAGATCATCCGTGCCGCCCGCGACATGCTCCCCAACCCCGACGCCAGCGTCACCTCCATCGCGAAGCTGCTCGGTGTCAGCCCCGGAACCCTCTACAACCACATCCCTGACCTCCGCGAACTCCGCGCCACCAGCCGCACCCGCCACCAGCTCACCGCCACCCCACCGAAGGCCAGCTAGATCATCGCCGTTTGCGGCTGGTGACACGTTTCTTACCGGCACCCCGTGACCCAGCGTGTCTGGACACCTGCGTCGAGCGCCTTTTCGATCATCTTGTGGGCGAGTTGGGGTTTTGTCGCGCACTCGAGAGCATCGGGCGCGTCGGCAGCCTCGAGTCGTACGGGGTCGTCCGTCCACCCGGCGACAGTGGCAATCAGGTCGGGCTGCGAAGGCTTCGACGTCGGCGCTGCATCCGTCCGGGTCTACGCTGGGGCAGGAAACCATCGGTTGATCATTACGAGTTCTCGCAAACCGTCATGATCGCCGATGGCTTCTTCGTGTCCTGACCTGCGTCGGAAAGCGCTGGGTCGGGCGCCCATCGTCAGCCCAGGGACCACAACTGATCACAAAAGTCAGGTTGGCATACT
>NZ_CAKJTP010000289.1:0-2674 GCF_917627335.1 Protofrankia sp. CiT1
CACCCTGCTCCCAGCCCGAGGCGGGCGGTGCACTGACCGCTGGAGACCGCCCTGCCTCAAAAAGAAATCGAGATAGTTCGGTTACGGAGCCATCAGCGTGGCGTGTGCCGTGGCACTCTTGATCGATATGGTACGGGAGTGGTCTCAACCGGTCAGTGCATCATCTGGGCGTCCGTCTCATGCCGGAACCCCGTGGATCCCAGCACTATGCGGGTGGTGCACTGACCACTGGAGACCGCCCACGAAAGCGGGAACCCTCCAGCGCCGCCACGGTCGAGGTCGTAGACACGACCGGCAGGTAAGTTGCTGCTGGGACTGGGGGTGAACAGCTCGGAGCCGGTTGGCCTATCTTGTCGCGGTTGGCTTGGAGCTGGAGGGAAGGACTCGGGCGATGGGCTTGGCTGATCCGGTGCAGGTGCGCCGACTTGCGCTGTGGGTGGCTGATGGCGCCGATTACACGCGTGCGGATGCGGCTCGGGTGGCGGCCGCGGCGGGGGTGGGTTGGGAGTCCACGGCGGCGGAGCGGTTCAAGCGGCGGGTGGAGCATGGTGCGGGGCTGCTCCGGGCGGCGGCGCAGCTGGATCGAGCCTGTCAGATTTTTTGTGTAAGGGCCGTTCCCGTGTTCCGTTAACTACCGGTCCGCGCTCTCCGCCCGACTCGGGACCTTTCTCGCCGCTCTACCCGGATTTGTGATCCGTCCCGGTAGTTTCGGACATTCCGGCGGGAGTGGGTTCCGATACCGCCTGTCCGGACTTCCGGGTCTGTATTTCGTGTTTCGGTCTCCGGGCCCGGCGGTGTGTTTTCCGCCCGGCTGGGATGTGTTCACCGTATCGCGAACGGCGGGACGGTTGGTAATGACACGCCGGGATGTCGGGTGTTTTCCGCTGGTCGTCTCGGCGGTCACGGCGAATCCTTCTCCGGGTCGGTCATGTCGGATAGCGCCTCGGCGTGGACGAGCAGGTCGAGAGCGAAGGCGGACAGCTCGCCGTCGGCGCCGTCGGTGAGCTCCCGGTAGGCGGCCTCGGCGGCGGGGTCGCCGGCGACGCGAGTCAGCACGGCGCCAGCGTGACGCAGGGCGCCCGCGAGGTCGGTGGCGTCGTCGCGGTGCAGCACGACGGTGTCGGCGAGCGCGGCGGCGATATCGTCGGGCAGGTCACGGGCGTCCATGACGCCTGATCATGACCCGGTCACAGGGCGAGGGTGGGGATGCGCCCCGGGTAGGCGGTGGCGAGCTCGGCCAGCGCGGGCCGCCAGCCCTGCGCGGCGTGTCCCTCGATGAGCCGGCCCGGCGCGTTGCGCTGGCTGGCGGGCTTGCCGTGGTCTTTCTCCCGTGCCCGGGCGCGTTTGTCCTCGATGTCCACGATCGCCAGCCACAGGAGCTTGACGACGGCGTCGTTGGAGGGGAAATGTCCCCGGTTCTTGATGATTTTCCGGAGCTGGTAGTTGAAGCTCTCGATCGCGTTCGTCGTGTAGATGATTCTGCGTAGGTTCGGGGTGAACTCCAGAAAAGGGATGAACTGCTCCCAGGCGCGTTCCCACACCGCCACCGACGCCGGGTGCTTACGGCCCAGGTCGGACTCGCCGAAAGTCAGCAGGGCCTGCTCGGCGGCGTCGAGGTTCGCCGCGGTGTAGATCGGCCGCATCGCGGTGGCGAGAGTCTTGCGGTCGGTGTAGGAGGCGTAGCGCAACGCCGCCCTGATGAGGTGGACGGTGCAGGTCTGCACGGTCGTCAGCCCGTAGGTCGTCCCGATCGCCTCCGGCAGCCCGGACAGGCCGTCACAGCAGACGATCAGGATGTCGCGCAGCCCCCGGTTACGCAGCTCCGCCATCACCGTCGCCCAGTGCCGCGCCGCCTCGACCTGCTCGACCCAGATCCCGAGCACGTGCTTGACTCCGTCGAGGTCGACACCGACGGCCAGGTGCACCGCCTTGTTCCGCACCGCGTTGCCGTCGCGGACCTTCGCGACCAGCGCATCGACGTAGACGATCGGGTACACCTCGTCCAACGGCCGCACCTGCCAGGCCTTCATCTCGTCGAGGACCTCGTCGGTGATCCGCGAGATCGTGTCGTGGGACACCTCCACCCCGACCGTGCGCGCCAGATGATGACCGATGTCGCGCACCGTCATCCCACCCGCATACAGCGAGATCACCGTGTCCGACACACCCCCGACCCGTCGGGTGCCCTTCGGGAGCAGCCGCGGCTCGAACGTCCCCGCCCGATCCCTCGGCACGTCGATCTCCACCGGACCCACCTCGGTCAGCACCGTCTTGCGGCTGCTGCCGTTACGCGAGTTCGGGACACCACGGCCCGCCGCGTCACCCCTGCCGTAGCCGAGATGGTCGTCGAGCTCGGCCGCCAGCCCCCGCTCCAACACCTGCTTGATCACACCCGTGAGCAGGCCACCCGGCCCCGTCAACTTCAACTCGCCGCCACCCGCCCGAGCCTCGGCGACCAGCGCGGCGGCCAGCTCCTCTCCGATCCCGTCCGGCAGCGCGAGCCCTCCTCCGCCGCCACCAGCCCGCGCGGGCGACTCCTCCGGAGGGTCCTCGACTCCACCGACCTGTCCGACTACTCTCGGCATTTACGATCTCCTTCGCTGTGGGTGCTCCGTCACACCCGTTCAGGCACTCTAAGTATCAACCCCCTTACACGAAGCATCTGACACCCTCC
>NZ_CAKJTP010000290.1:0-2639 GCF_917627335.1 Protofrankia sp. CiT1
TCCGACGCAACCATCTGGTGCCGATCCCCGAGGTCGATACCCTCGCCGAGCTGAACCTGATGATCGAGGCGTGGGATCGTGCCGATGACGCCCGGCGGATCGGTGCCCGGCCGCGCACCGTCGGGGAGTACCTCGCTGTCGAGCGGCCTCTGCTCGCCCCGCTGCCGGCCGAGCCGTTCCCCACGGGGCTGCCGCTGAGCGTCCGGGTTGACCGCTACAGCCAGGTCACGGTGCGCACGAACCGGTACTCGGTGCCGGCGCGGCTGATCGGTCGGCAGGTCCGGGTGATGCTCCACGCCTCCGAGCTGATCGTCTATGAGGGGCGGGAGGAGGTCGCCCGGCACGAACGGCTGCTCGCCAAGGCCGACAGCCGGCTCGAGCTCGACCACTACCTGGAGCTGCTGCTACGCAAGCCCGGGGCGCTGCCGGGCGCGACGGTGCTGGAACAAGCCCGCGCGGCCGGGAAGTTCACCCCCGTGCATGACGCCTCGTGGGCCGCGGCGCGCAAGGCCCACGGAGACCGCGACGGAACCCGCGCGCTGATCGAGGTGCTGCTGCTCGGCCGTCACATCCCGAGTGAGCATCTGGTCGCCGGCCTGGCCGCCGCGCTGCGCGCCGGTGCTCTGAGCGTCGACGCCGTGGCGCTGGAGGCTCGCAAGGCCGCGGAGTCCGAACAGTCCCAGCCCGCTACACCGGGCGGCCCTGGGCGCGGGGCCACGGTGACGTCCCTGGCCGAACGGCGGCTGGCCGCGCTGCCTCCCGACACCCGGCCTCTGCCCTCAGTGTCGGCCTACGACGAACTGCTGCGCCACCCCCGCGGATCAGCTCAGGGAGGAACATCATGACCGTCACCCGCCCCCGTGGCATGACCGAGCAAGCCGCCCAAGCCGCGGTCGACCAGGCGTGCCGGATGCTGCGCCTGCCGACGATCCGCCGCCAGTTCGGTGATCTCGCCGAGGCCGCGACCCGCGAACAGCAGACCTACCTGGGATTCCTCGCCGAGCTGCTCCTCGCCGAATGCGACGACCGCAACCGACGCCGCTCGGACCGGCAGATCAAGGCCGCCGCCTTCCCCCGACGCAAATCACTGCGAGAGTTCGACTTCGACGCCAACCCCCACCTCGACGCCGCCGTCGTGCACACCCTCGCCGCCTGCGACTGGGTGACCAAGGGACAGCCCCTCTGCCTGATCGGGGACTCCGGCACCGGCAAGTCCCACCTTCTCATCGCGCTCGGCACCGAAGCCGCGATGAAAGGCCACCGGGTCCGCTACACACTCGCCGCGAAACTCGTCAACGAACTCGTCGAGGCCGCCGACGACAAGCAGCTCAACAAGACCATCGCCCGCTACGGACGAGTCGACCTGCTCTGCATCGACGAACTCGGATACATGGAGCTCGACCGACGCGGCGCCGAGCTGCTCTTCCAGGTCCTGACCGAACGCGAGGAGAAAGCCAGCGTCGCGATCGCCTCCAACGAAAGCTTCGGAGGCTGGACCAAGACGTTCACCGACCCCCGCCTCTGCGCCGCCATCGTCGATCGCCTCACCTTCGGCGGCACCATCCTCGAGACCGGCACCGACTCCTACCGCCTCGCCCAGACCCGCGCCCGAGCCGCCGACCGCGCCTGACCGTCCCACGCTCGACCCTCGCTGGCCCCGTGAGCTATCCGTGATCCCCAGGGCGGCACGGCCACGGGAACAGCGAACCGGCACGAAGGCCAGGAAAGCTGACGGACGGTGTGATCACGCTGCGCTGCCTGGAGGAACGCGACGCCGAGGCATCTCGCTGATGAAGACGACGACCTGATCCGGCGGCTGTCCGGTGGACGCGGCTCGCTGGACCGTCTCCTGCCCTGGATCCCCCAGAACCGCGAAAAGTGGGCGACAGACGGGCTCGCGCCGAGACGGAACCACCCCTCGTGGATCAACAGCCATCGGACTGGTGCCCAAACCCGCCGACACGACCACCCCACCCACCAGGGTCGCGGCCAACTCTCGCTGACAAGTGGTGCCCGTTCTCGCCTACGTAATCAGTGCTGGAACTGTCCGCCGAGGACAACGCCCCACCGGTCGAGATGCCGCCGGGCTATCGCGAGGTGGTGGCCCTGTTCGAGCAGGACGGGAACGGGCTGCGCGCCAAGGACGCCTGCCGGGCACTGGGCGCCGGCACCGACCCCCGCCACGTCGAGAGCATGCGCGCCAAACTGAAACGCCTCGTCGACCGCGGTGTGCTCACCGAACCAGACCCCGGCCTGTTCGTCCTGCCCCAACCCACCCCAGAGATCAACTCAAGCTGAGACCCGACGAAAACTCACAGAACACCCACTCAGGACGGACTAACGTCGCCGTCGCCGGCCGCGCTTGTGCGCAGCGCGTCGCCGCTGCTCCACGTGAGGGTGAGCTTGATGCTCGCTGTGCTAGACCCCTCCGCGAGCACGCTCGTGAGCTTGCCGGTCTTGACCGCGAGTTCGACACCGAATTCGACACTGACCTCGTCGGGCCGGACGCGCCGCAGTGCCTGCGCGACGCTCTGCGTGACTCCCTCGACCGTCTCGCGGAGGTCGTCGATCGCGAGCCTGCGCAGGGCGGCACCTGCGCCGACGTCGACCGGGCCTTCGACCTGCACGCGGGCCAGAAT
>NZ_CAKJTP010000291.1:0-1539 GCF_917627335.1 Protofrankia sp. CiT1
GCCCTGACCGGCGTGGGCCATGAGCAGGCGTCCGATGTGTTCGGCGACCTGGGGGACGACCGCCCCGCCGAGCGCGGTTATCCGGGCAGCGTCCAGCCCTCGGGCAGGCCCATCAGCCACTCCACGGCCTCGGGCGTCGGCCGCCACGAACCCGACCGGATCAGCCCACGGACCCGCCTCTCCGTGTCGGCCCGGTATCGGCCACCCAGCCCCCAGCCATGGCGCCCCAGCGAGGCTGTGGGTGTAGGCCACCAGGAACAGTCGCTCCCGCACGTGTGGGGCACCCATGGCGCACGCGGATAGCACTCCCCATTGCGCATCCATCCCGAGCTCGGCCAGGTCGGCGAGGATGGCGCCGAACTCGGCCCGATATCCAGGCAGAGCTGCGGAGTTCTCCACCACGACGTAGCGGGGTCGTAGCGCGCGAACCACGCTGACCATCCACGGCCATCCCCAGCGGGGGTCCGCAGCACCCTGGTGGCGGCCCGCGTCGCTGAACGGCTCGCAGGGCGGGCTTCCGGCGATGACGTCCACTCGAGGGCGAGTTCCTGCTGCCGCCCACCAGTCGGCGGTGCTCCGGACGTCGTCATGCTGGGGCACTCCTGGCCAGTGGCGGGTAAGAACGGTTCGCCGGTACGGGTCGGCTTCCACCTGCCCGACCATGGTCATTCCGGCGCGGGTCAATCCACGATCCATCGCGCCGATTCCGGAGAACAGGGACAGGACGTTCATACCCGCACCGCCGGGGCGGTGGCCGGGAGTGTGCGTGCGGGCAGGGAGGTGACGCACCGGGTGCAGATCAGCCCGGAGTACGGGCCGCGCGCCGGGCAGGTGCTGGCGTTGACGGGATTACGGTCCCCGGCTGTGGGCATGATGGGGAACCTCCTTCTGATCTCGTGAGGGTTGGTGGAGTGCCCCGGCGCGGCAGCGTGCGTGCCAGCGGTGCGCCGCGCCGGGGGTGTGATCACTGGCTGCTGGGTATGAGCACGATGGCGGTGGCGTCGTCGCGGTACCCGTCCCCATCCGTCCCGACCGCGGCGGTGATCGCGTCGGCCAGCGCCTGGGGATCGTGCTCGTGGGCGCGGACGATGGCTTCTAGGTCGGTGTCGGTGAGGGCGCTGTGGACGCCGTCAGTGGTCAGCAGGACCAGCCCTGGGGGGATGACGACCTCGTAGACGGTGGCGACGGTGGCGTGACGCAGGCTCGTGCGCACCCAGTTGTTGTGCTGTTCGGCCAGCTCGACAGGCACCCCGTTGGCACAGAGCTGCTGGCCGACGGTGTGATCGGTTGTGTACTGGTGCAGCACCCCGTCGATGAGCCCGTAGGCGCGGCAGTCACCCACCCAGCTGACGACGGTACCGTCTAGGTCTCCGACGGTGCTGTTCGTGTCGCTCACGGCGACCAGAGCGACGGCATCAGGCTCGTCGTCAGCGCCAGGGTCCGCGATCATGGCGCCAGCGGTGAGGATGCCGGCGAGTCCGCCGTACCGGGCGGCGATACGAGCGGTGACCTGGGCGCAGAGCATTGCGGTGGCCGCAA
>NZ_CAKJTP010000291.1:1932-2980 GCF_917627335.1 Protofrankia sp. CiT1
CCTGCGCCGAGTTCCCGATCCCGTCGACGATCACGGCCACGGTGAGGGTGTCAGCCGACCGGACCGCGGCCGCGTCGGCGTTGTAGTCGCGGGTGCCGCGCCGGGTCGATGCGGCGGTCTCGTATGTGCTCATGACGGTCCCTTCGGTGGGGGTGGGCTCGGTCAGCCGGTGACGACGCCGGTGACGGCCAGGGCGTCGGTGAGGATGCGGTCGTGGTCGAAGGCCAGGCCGTCAGCCAGGGCGTCCGCCAGCGGTATCCAGCGGGCATCGGCGGCGTCGTCCCCGGCGGTCGGCTCGACCAGCGCGGGCAGTGTCGCGGTGTACGCCCAGGTCACATAGCGGCCCCGGGGGTCACGGCCCGGGTCGCTGTAGATACCGACCGGGTGGAGCGCGCCGGTGTGGATCCCGGTCTCCTCGGCGAGTTCGCGGTGGGCGGTGTCCTCGACCTGCTCGCCGGGATCGACGTGACCCCCGGGGAGCGCCCAGCAGCCCGCAAACGGCGGCCGGTCACGACGGATGAGCAGTACGTGCGGCTCGCTGTCGTCTATCGCGAACAGCACGACGTCCGCGGTCAGCCGGACCGTCTCACCGGTCTGGCCGGTGTTACGGGCTGTGACAGGCAGGACGGTGGGGGGAACCGTCGTGGTGGTGGTCGTGGTCTGGGGGACGAAGACCGGGTCGATCGCGTCCGGGCCGAACTCCCGGCCCGCCGGGGCGAAACGGACGTCCTCGATATCGATCAGGTCACCGGTGCGGCTCAGGCCGAACCAGCCGCCGTTGCCGGCAATCCGGGAGGCGGTCGAGGCGGCGGCCTCGGCGGCGGTCGCTGGACGCAGCCGGCGGGCCCGGTCAGCGCCGAACGCGTCGGCCTGGAACAGCCAGCCGTGGGCGGTGACGGGTAGCTCGGTGCTGGTGTGGCGCTGGGGGCGGACGGGCAGGCCGAGAACATCATCGGCGACCATCGCGGTGACGGCGGCCGCGCCGACGGTCAGTGTGAGATCCCGAATCACAGACAAGTTGATCATTGTGGTGTGATGCCTTTCTGGG
>NZ_CAKJTP010000292.1:0-2582 GCF_917627335.1 Protofrankia sp. CiT1
CTTATACCCCACCGATGTGGTAGTCGAATTGCCTCGGCACCCAAGGAACCCGGAACGATTCAGTCCCAGCTCCTCGCCGAAACGATCACAAGCACTAGCGACGGCGGGCAGGAAGACAGACACCAGACAACCGAGGGGCCACGATTGTGGCCATGAGTATCGAGTCGCTCCGCACCGTCCGCGACCACCTCTCGGAGTTCGTCGACCGCGTCGAGCGCCAGCACGAACGGATCGTGCTGACCCGCAACGGCCACGCCGCCGCCGTCCTGATCAGCCCCGAAGACCTCGCCCAGCTGGAAGAGACCATCGACGTCCTGCGCGATCCACAGGCACTGGCGGACATCCGTGAAGCCAACCAAGCCTACGCCAGCGGCGACGTCCTGCGCGGCACCGCCGCCGTACGCGACCTGCTCAGATGAACGACAGCGACTACGAGCCCGTCCTCGCCCCACCCGCCCGGCGCGCGCTCGCCGCCCAGCTACCCGAGGCGGTCACGACCGCTGCCGTCGAGTTCCTCACCACCGCTCTGGTCACCGCCCCCTCGCAGAGCCGGCAAGGCTCTGCGCTTCGACCTCGACGGAATCTGGTCAGCCCAACGAGGCACCTACCGCGTCCTCTACCGCATCAACGAAGACAAACGCGAAGTCGTCCTCCTCCGGATCGAACACCGCCGAGATGCCTACCGGCCGCTGTGACCTTGTAGGCACCGGACCAAAACTGTCCGCCTGTCCGCCTCAACCGAACAAATTCATCCGTGGCGACCCAAGCACCGCAACAGGCGCGCCAGCCCTGACTGCCGAGCACACGAACGCCAGCGACGTCATCGGTCATCCGTCAGGCGCTCCGGGCGTGGCTCGACGTCTCGTAGCCGTCGACGTCCCACAGCGCTGTGGGGTCGCGGCCAAGCAGATCGGGACTGGCACGGACCGGTCACCGCCGATCGTGGTACGCTTCCACGCCTTCGGACGACGTCACCGCAAGCCAGCGACCTTCATCAGGCGCCACACCCGCTTGGACAACAGGAAGTGACCGACCACGGCCAGGCCGGCACGGACGCGGCGCACACCGGGGTTGCCACGCCCCTCACGGTAAATCTTCATGATCATGGTGGTTTCGGTGGTGTCGTCGCGGGAGCGCTGACTGCGCTGGCCACAGCGCCAGGCGTAGTAGCCGGAGCGGGACACAGCCAGCTCGGCACACATGAACGTAACGAGGAATTCGTCGGAGGCAGCCCAGTCCGCGCCCACTCACCATGCGCGACCGCACGTCGCACGGTATCCTGGCAGCTACCTGGGCCGGACTCCCACAGATCATTCTTCTCGTGCCGGCCATGCCCTTTCGCGACGATATCGCTCCAACAACGAGAAGTTCGGACTTTCATCGCTAATTTCGGAGGATTCAACCACTGCTCCAGAAGCGTCACTTCTCAAAGAAGAGACCAATATTCCATACTCATACACCGCTTCAAATTGAACGTTCCCATCCTCGTCGAACTCCCGCAACGGTCCGTGAAGCACGTTCTCCCAGAAATAGGACTCGCCCTTCAGAGCTCCCGATGGATACCAGTCCCTCGCAGGCCCCGCTTGCATCCCCTGACGATAACTAATCTCTGAGAATCCATGACCGGGCACCTCTTCATATCCAATGCCCGTAAAAAGAACACCGCGATAAGTGTATATCAGATCTTCATCGAAATCGAGCTCCGAATCCTCTACCCTCGCCACACCAGATTCATCGCTTCCACTCATGGGATTTCCTCCGCGCCTCGAGTTAGAACCACACAGTTAGGACACCGAGCAATCGGCATGCCCTGCCCAGCACCCCGAAGACGTAGATTATATATCAGGAAGTCCTCGACGTCAGCATCCAACCTCGCCCAAAGACCTTGATTAAGTGCATTTATTTCAGAATGAGCACCCGGGGTACCCTTCCCCGCCGCATGGGGCCCCTCAAATTCATTGAGGCGCGCTTGGAGCTCAGGGTAAAGCGGCTCAGGAATGCCAGTATTTTGACCGAAAAAGATTTCCCCTGTTTGTTTGTCTATCACTCCCGTAAGCACCGGTCCACGCTGTCGAATAGACTGATACTCAGAGCTCGTACGATCCGTAATCGAATAATAACGATCTTGCACCGCTTTCCGCAACCTGGCAGCAAGGTCATCATCACGATTCGGGTTTCCGTCGTCGGGGGAGGCGGGGGATGTCGGTGGGGCGGGTGGGTTGCCGTCACCGGGCGGGCGCCCCTTGCCACCGGCGGCAGCCGGATCAGGATCGGGCCCGTCCGGCACACAGGTAGCCGCCAACGGCAACGAACCCTCCGCCAACCCACAACCACCATCCGTACCCTGCCCAGACGCCCCATCCCCCGACGGCAACGAGTCCGCGCAGGTCCCCGGCACACACTCCTGTGGCACATACTGCTCACCCGCAGCCGACCAACCATCCGGCGGCGCAATAGTCGACGACCCCGACCACGCCGGCCCCGCCGGCGCATGCTGCTTCAACTGCGGCAACGGCATCGGTGGAATCCGGGGCTTCGGCAGCGGTATAGGCTTCAGCTTGGGTTTCGGTTTGGGCTGCGGC
>NZ_CAKJTP010000293.1:0-2547 GCF_917627335.1 Protofrankia sp. CiT1
GCTCGGACACGGGCCAAGGGATGGGCTGCCGGCTTCTCGCGTCGGGCATCCCGCTCGTCGGGATGTGGCTGTCCCTGACCGCAGGCTGCGTGGTCAACAGCCCCGTTCACCCCCGTCGATGCCCCCGACGATCCGGTCGCCGTCCCGGGCAGCGTCACCGTCGCCACCAGCCGTTCCAGCTCCGCGGCCACCGTGTGGAGCCGCCGCGTCAACGCCGCCGCGCGCCGCGGTTCCACCCCGGGCAGCCGGTCGGCCACGGCCGCCAACGTCGCGCAGGCCGTCCGTCCCTGTACCTCCGCGGCCCCGATAGCCAGTTCCAGACGCAGCAGGGATATGTGGCCCGGCCCCACCGCATCCGCCGGTACCTCTGCGTCGTCCTGTTCACCGCCGCACAGGGCCGTCAGCTCTGTAGCCACCTGCGCCGGCCAGCTGACAACCGAGGGGAATGCCGTCGACTCTTCTGTCCCGGATCTGTCCATTCGTGGCCGTGGCAGTTGTGCTCTCACCACCGGCTCCCGATATCCGTGTTCCCCACGCATAATCCCTCCAGACACCATAAAGTATGATTATTAATCTGATGGACGCCCGGAACGGTAGAGAATATTCTCCATATTGCGGATGGCTACACGGCCGGCCCGGATGCCTACAGAGATTGTGCGCGGCGCGGCCAGTGATATGGCAACGGCTGTGTCTCATGAACCCAGCCGGCGGGGATTATCAGCCCCGGGTATAAGCCGGTGTCATAAGCGTGGATGATAGACACCGGGACAGCCCATCGAGTACCAGCGCCGCCCGTGACGGCCGGCTATACGGATGCCAGACAACCAGTGATACACAACCCCCTTTCCGCGGCCCATCGGATGGGATTACGCTCACCATCGCCGCATCATGGCATTGTTCGTGTCCGTCCCGTCAGGTCACATGCCCGGGGAGTCCTGCCTATGCCTGCCGAGCCCATGCCATTGCCGTTACCGGACCACGTCTGGGACGAGCCGTCCGTCCTGGCCGCGCTCGACGACCGCGACGTCGGCGCCTTGTTCGTGCTGGCGGGCCGATACGGGTGCAGCCAGACGCTCCTCGCGTCCCGCTGCGCGATGACACAGGGAGAGGTCAGCCGGATCTGTACCGGTAAACGCCGAGTGGCCGACCTGGAGGTCTTCGTCCGGGTCGCCGACGGCCTGGCCCTGCCGGACCGGGCACGCAACCGGCTCCTCGGCGCTGGCCGTTCCCACCAGCCCACGAGCCTCTCCCCGACACCGGCCCGCCCACGCGGCACCGGCGCGGACAGGAGCCCGACCCGCAACGACAGGCGGGCCTACCCTGAGCCCTGGGCGGCCTGTACGGAGGCGCCCCCGGCGGACAACACCCCAGAAAGGCAGATCCTCATGGCCGCTGACGACACCGTCCAGTTCCTCGTCAACGCCGAACGCGCCGCCCCCTCCCCGGAAATCATGGATCTTCTGCACGGTGAGGTTCGCCGGCTGGCCACCGCCTACCCCACCCAGGCAACAGAGCTCATTGACCCGCTCATCAGCGCCCAGCGCGTTGCCTTCCGCCTCCTCGATGGGCCGGGACTGCCCGGCCCATCCCGTGACCTCTACGTTCTCGCGGCGATCACCTCCGGGCTCCTGGCACGCGCCGGGGTCGATCTCAGTCAGTTCCAGGCAGCCCACCTCAACGCCCGCGCGGCATTGCTGTGCGCCGATCGCGCCGGCCATCCGGGCCTGCGTCTGTGGGTACGGATCGAACAGGCCCGCGCCGCCTACTGGTCCGGGTTCCCCCGCGAAGCCCTGCGCTACCTGTCCCTGGCCCAGCAGGACGCGGACACAGTCACCGGATCGATGCCGACGCAGCTTGCTGTGCAGGAAGCCCGAGCCCACGCGGCCCTCGGTGATATCGCCCAGACACGGGCCGCGATCGCCCGTGCCCATGATGCGCGAGACCGGGTCCGCGCAGACGACCTGGACGACATCGGTGGAGAACTCACCCATCCTCATGCGGTCCAGCTGTTCATCAGCGCCGACGCACTGTCCCAGCTTCCCGACCATGGTGCAGCCGAACGCGCCGCAGCCGAGGCTGTCCGAGCGTTCGAGGCCCCCGACGCCGCCGATGCCAGCTACGGAAGCAGAGCGGGAGCATACATCGATCTTGCTATGGCGCGTATCCGTCAGGGTGAGGTAGACGGCGGCCGGGAAGCGCTGGCGCCGGTCCTGAGGATCCCACCGGCACACCGCAACCACGGCATCCGTACCCTCATGCGTCGCGTGCATACACACCTGTCAGACCATGCGGGTTCCGCGGTAGCACGCGACACAGCGGCCGACATCGAGGCCTACTGTGCCGTCCCGACGTCAACCCGCCTGCCGGCATAACCGGATACACCGGGCCGCGGGCCCGGGAACAGGCAGCAACGATGCGCAGACAGCAACATAGATAACGGATGTACAGGCAGCGGGCTCTCGCTTCGGCGATGACCGCCCATTCCCGGGACCGACGTGGCACCGGCCGGCCCTGCTCATCACCGCCATCGGTCAGCTCGTCGGGTGG
>NZ_CAKJTP010000294.1:0-2539 GCF_917627335.1 Protofrankia sp. CiT1
GATGGGAGTAGATTCGCATGCGATTCGCATCGGGATATGCTGGCAGACATGGCCAGAACGACATCGACTCCGCTGTACCTCGGTGACGATCTCCGCGCCCGCGCCGAAGACGCCGCCCGCACCGCGGGGACATCGCTGTCTGCGTGGGTACGCGAAGCGATCATGGAGCGACTCGACCGGCAAGCCGTCATCGCGGACGGTCTGGCAGCCGCCCGCGAATGGGAGGCCGAACACGGCCCTCTCCCACAGAACATCCTCGACGAGGCCCAACGTGAGCTGGAAGACGCCGGCATACTCCCTCGCCGAACCGCGTGAACCTGCTCTATGACGCCGGCGCCCTCGTCGCTGGCGAACGTGACGACGAACGCATGTGGGCCCGCCACATCAAGGCACTGGCCGGCGGCATCACCCCCGCGGTCCCGGCGCCGGTCATCTGGCAGGTCTGGCGGGACGGGGCACGACAGGCACGCCTCGCGCGACTGCTCCGTGGTTGTCTGGTCGAACCGGTCGACCACATGACAGCACGCGCTGTCGGGGAACTGTTAGGTCGTTCCCGTACCAGTGACGGGGTCGACGCGATCGTCGCTCTGTCAGCTGCCCGCCACGGTGGGGTGGTGTACACATCCGACCCAGGGGATCTTCAGCATCTGGCCGGGCACCTCCCGAACGCCCGACCATTCACAATCGTCAAGGTTTAGCGGCCAACAACCCCGTACCGTCGCCACGGTCATGGCCGTCCATATCGATCGTCTCGTCCATGATCTGTCCTTCCCGCCAAGCCACGCCTGGCGCGATCAGGCAGACCACTTACACCTCAGGTCGGACAGCCCCCTATCGAGGGGCGGCCCTGTCTCGTTGTTCCGGCTTTCAATGCCGATTCCGGAGCCGTCCAGTCGACAGCGCAGATCCGTCGTCAACCGGCGGAGCCACAACAGCCACAACAGCCGCAGCACCGCCCTGCGCGGCGCGCGCGACGCCGGCGGGCAGGTGCTCTACCTGCTGCCGCCGCGACCCACACCACCGGTGTCGTGCTCGCCGAACACGCGATCGGCCCGAAGAGCAACGAGGTCCCCGCCTTCGCCCCGCTGCTGCGCGAGTTGCACGGCTACTGTCCCCTGACCGGCCATGTGGTCGCCGAGCTCGGCGCGCACTTCGTGTTCACCGTCAAGAACAACACCCCCGCCCTCGCGGTCGACTGCCAGCAGGCCGCCGACTGGACCAGGATCCCGGTCGGCCACACCCGCCGAGGGCCACGGCCACGGCCGGTTCGAGTCACACTCGATCCATTACATCGCGGCCAGCAACGCGATCCGCGCCCGCCATCCCCATGCCCGCGCCGTCGCCAGGATCCGCCGCCGCGTCACCCGCACCGTGACCAGAGGCAAGGGCCGCCGCCGGGTCACGGAGAAGACCACGGCCACCATCACCGCCTTCGTGATCACCAGCCTGACGCTCGACGAGATCACCGCCGCCGAACTCGCCAGCTACGTCCAGGGACGCTGGACCATAGAAAACCGAGTCCGCTGGGTCCGCGATGTCACGTTCCATGGTGATGCGTCCCAGGTCCGAACCGGCCCCCCGCCCCGCGCTACTGTCACACTCCGTAACATCACGATAGGGCTGATCTGCCTCGCCGGCCACACCCGGATTGGCCCCACCCTCCGCAGGATCCGGCACGACACCGCCCTGCTCATCGCCATCCTCGGCCTCGAAAACCCGACCTGACCAGCATCAACGACTTTGCGGTACGCCCTGGCAAACACGCAGGTCACCGCTCGAACCGGGGTTCTGGAACCCCACAGCCGGATACGAGGGAGAAGCAAGCAGGTTAAAAAATCAAACCGAGAGCCTGCTAATGATCTTAAATTTGTTTACGCTTAGTCAAAGTTGATCTCTTTCGCAAAAGATCGAAGAAAGAGAAGATGGATTCAATGGTTGTAGCGACACTCCGATAGGATTATTATCAGTAGCATCGAGAGAACGGATGGTGGATGGGTCAGCGCGAGGCGTTGGCATTCGAGGAGCGGGAGACCATCTCGCGGGAGTTGAGCCAGAGTCGCTCGGCGCGGTTCATCGGGAAGTTCCAACTTATGAAGCGGTAGCTTGTACGGCAACACCGGTCACTGACATCGTCAAAAACTCCGGTGGAGGGGCATGGAGATGAGTACAGATCATTTGCAGGGAGATCGCCATCGACAAGAAGGATGTTCTGTCCGTATTTGAGGCTACTGTTAGATCTTTATCCAAGAACTGATCATGGAATTAGGTGTCGAGGTGACAACTATAACGCCAGTCGAGATTCGATCTTCATGATCCTCTAGTTGGCCAGGTCGGCCAAAGCCGTGAAGATCGGGCCAAGTTGACATATCGTAACGGGTACCTGCTCCACGGCGCAACGACGAAAGCGCACCTGACCAGTAGTTTCGGCATTAAGAGCGCCCGGCAATAGGGGCGTGGATCAAGGAGCGGGGCTGGGTGCGTGCATCGCAAGGCGGCGGAGAGAGTCACGCTGGTATTGGGTGGCGACCGACGACAACGC
>NZ_CAKJTP010000295.1:0-2517 GCF_917627335.1 Protofrankia sp. CiT1
GTGCGGCAGACGGTGCATCGCGTAGGGGCTGTATACGATGGTCGTGCCGGCCGGGATGTCGTAGTCGCCCAGGCGGGTGTCCGCCGTGACGATCCGGGTCCAGATCATTCCGGCCGGCGGGTACAGCCGCAGCGTCTCGGTGATGATCTGGCCGGCGAGCTTCAGGTCGGGCAGGTGGTCCAGGGAGACCGGCTTGCCCTCCAGGACGCGGTCGACTTCGGCCCACAGCCGCTGCTGGATGTCCGGGTGACGGGCGATCAGGTACAGCGCCCAGGACAGCGCGATCGCCGTCGTCTCCGAACCCGCCACCAGGAAGGTCAGCACCTCGTTGCGGAGTTCGGCGCTGCTCAGGCGCTCACTCTGGCCGCCGCCGACCGGGCACTCGGAGGCGCCGGTGTCGCGGGACGCCAAGAGCGCCGAGAGCAGGTCCCCGTGATCCTCCGGGTTGGCCTGGGCCTTGGCGATGATGTCGGTCACGGTGTTGTGGAGCCCGGCCAGGGCCCGCTGGTAGCGCCGGTTGCCCGGAGTGGGTATCCGGTTCAGCACGGCCGGCGTGAACGTCTGCCGGTAGGTCGCGTGCTGCACCTCGATGGCGTCGCTGACCAGTTGGCGCAGGTCCTGCGGGGGCAGCGTCCCGCCGAGCATCGTCTGGAGAATGTTGTGCATCGTCAGGCTGAGCATCTCCGCCGGCATGTCCAGGACCTGACTGTGGCGCCACTTGCCGGTGATCAGGCTCGCACCTTCGGTCATCACTTGGGCGTAGCCGGAGAGCCGGTTGCGCTGGAACGCGGGCTGGACCAGCCGGCGCTCCCGCCGGTGCATGGAGTGCGGGCAGGTCACCAGGCCGTCGCCGAACACCTCCTTGGCCCGGTCGAACAGCAGGCCGCCCTTGTCGTAGATGCGGTCGTTGAGGAGGATCTGCGAGGTCAGCTCCGGGTCGGAGACCATCACCGCCTTGAGCGGGCCGACGCTGATGCTCATGACGTCGCCGTGCGCGGGCAGCGAGCGCAGGAATTCCCGCGGGTCGCGCAGGGCCTTCGCCGCGTGACCCACGACGGGGAGGCCGCCGGGCGCTACGGGAATGTCCTCACCGGGATCCGCGGTGGCCCCCTTGCCTGCAAGCGAGTTGCGCATGCGACCCTCCCATGTGCGTCAAGTGCCATTCCGGCCCATTTGTAAAACGGGCCGACAATGAATGATCGAGTGCTTTACTGATGCGACACATAATGAGCGCATGTCGCGATACCTCAGACTATGCAGCATGATCGCGACGGGGGCGTGACTCGAGTGTGATCGAAGCGTGATCCCGCTGGTAGTCCCCACTTTCACCGACTGAGCCTTTCCGCGCAATGATTGGTGGCTCTACGTGAGCGTCACAGACGGTAGGCGATAGGGCGGCTGGAAGGGGGGCGGTGAACGAAGAAACGCGGGATCCCGATAGAAGACCGTTCCGACCAAAGATCAGCTTCAGGGAATCCCGCGCGTCGTGAGTGCGACATACATGGCTGTCCTGCAGTTCCAGGAGCACACGGTCGAGTTCGTGACCGGCCTGCTGGAAGCGGAGCGTGTCCGCCGCGGTACCCGGAAAGGGACGCGGAAGCTCACCAGCCACGAACAGGCGGTGCTCGTGCTGCGCTGGTTCGCCGACGCCACCCGGGTCACCCAGCTGATCGTCGACCATGGGATCAAGAAGTCGACCGGCCACGACTACCTTCACGAAGGGATTCAGGTCCTAGCCGAGCAGGCCCCTGACCTGCACAACGTCCTGCTCGCCGCGAAGCTCGCGGGCCACGGGCAGGTCATCGTGGACGGCACGCTGCTCGAGACCGACCGGGTCCGTATGCCCGGCCCGATAACAGGCGTCGACCTGTGGTGGTCGGGGAAACACCACCACGGCGGCAACATCCAGGTGCTCTCCGCCCCGGACGACGGCTGGATCCTGTGGGTGTCCGACGTCCGCCCCGACCGCGAGCATGACACGACCGCCGCACGTGCCCAGGACCCCGACGACGCCTTAGAGGGCGTTTGATTAGAGATAATCATCTTATATAACCTAATAGGTTCCTCGCCAGGTAGGTGTTGTTTCGTTCGTTATGCGTCTAGCGATGTTGTCGATCGAGGCAATACAGATCATGGCTTCGGAGCTGGCGGGCAAGGTCTCGTAGTCGCGGGCCAGGCGGCGGTGCAGCATGATCCAACCTAGCGTCCGCTCGACGGCCCAGCGCCGTTTGACGACGTGAAAGCCGCGGGTCCGGCTTTTTCTGGGGACGGCGTCGACGCCGACGCCGAGGGCGGCCCCGTACTCGACCACGCTGTTTTTGAAGCCGGCGTCGACCCAGGTCTTGGATATCCCCCGGTAGGTTTTCTTGACCTGGTCGAGCAGTCGTATTCCGAGGGCGTTCTCCGACAGGCTGGCGGCGGTGACGGTCACGGCGAGGAGCAGGCCGAGGGTGTCCGTGACGACGCCCCGCTTACGGCCGACGATCTTCTTGGCGGCGTCTATCCCCTGGCTGGCAA
>NZ_CAKJTP010000296.1:0-2516 GCF_917627335.1 Protofrankia sp. CiT1
TCAGAAACTTTGTGTAAGGGAGTTGATGCCTAGAGTCATGCTGTAGGGGTGTAGAGCCCCTTGAGCGGAGGAGGACCGAAATGACGACACTAGACGGACAGGGCGCTCGGGTCGAGGACCCTCTGGAGGCACCACTGCCGGGCGGGGCGCTGGTGCCGGCGCCGCGGGCCGGGGGGCTCGCACTGCCCGACGGGGTGGCCGACGAGCTGGTCGGCGCGCTGCTCGCGCAGACGGCGGCGGGCGGCGAGGTGAAGCTGACCGGGCAGGGCGGGCTGTTGTCCGGGCTGATCAAGCAGGTGCTCGAGCGGGGGCTGGCGGCCGAGCTGGACGCGCATCTGGGCTACGCGAAGGGCGAGGCGGCGGGGGCGGGCAACGCGCGTAACGGCACGTCGCGCAAGACGGTGCTGACCGAGGTCGGACCGGTCCAGCTCGACGTGCCACGCGACCGGGCCGGGACGTTCGAGCCGCGGCTGATCCCGAAGGGCGACCGGCGGGTCGGGGGCCTGTCGGACACGGTGATCTCGCTGTACGCCGGCGGGATGACGGTCCGCGACGTCTGCCACCATCTGGCCCGCACGGTCGGGGTAGAGGTGTCGCACGACACGATCTCGCGGATCACCGACGAGGTGCTCGAGGACGTGAAGGCCTGGCAGCACCGGCCCCTGGACGAGGTGTATCCGGTCGTCTACGTCGATGCGCTGGTCGCGAAGGTCCGCGACGGGGGGTCGGTGCGTACCAAGGCGGTGCACCTGGCGGTCGGGGTCGACCTGGACGGGGTCAAGCACGTGCTGGGGATCTGGGTCGAGCAGAACGAGGGCGCCCGGCACTGGGCCGCGGTGATGGCCGAGCTGCGTAACCGCGGGGTGCGCGACATCCTGATCGTGTGTTGTGACGGGCTGACCGGGCTACCCGAGGCGATCGGCACCGTCTACGGTCGCACGACGGTGCAGACCTGCACGGTCCATCTGATCCGCTCGGCGCTGCGGTATGCCTCCTACACGGACCGCAAGAAGCTCGCGGCCGCGCTGCGGCCTATCTACACCGCGCCGTGCCTGGACGCGGCCGAGCAGGCACTGTTGGAGTTCTCCGAGTCCGAGCTCGGCAAGAAGCATCCGGCGGCGGTGGCGGTCTGGGAACGGGCCTGGGAGCAGTTCGTCCCGTTTCTGGAGTTCACCCCTAACCTGCGAAGAATCATCTACACGACGAATGCGATCGAAAGCTTCAACTACCAGCTGCGGAAAATCATCAAGAATCGGGGGCATTTCCCGTCGAACGACGCGGTCGTGAAGCTGCTGTGGCTGGCGATCGTCGATATCGAGGACAAACGTGCCCGTGCCCGTGCGAAGGAGGCCGGCAAACCACGGACCGGCCGCACCGCCCCGGGGAAACTCATCGAGGGACACGCCGCGCAGGGCTGGAAACCGGCGCTCGCCGAGCTCGCGACCGCCTACCCTGGCCGGATCCCCGACCTGGCCCTGTGAAGCGGGCATGATCCCGGCCATGGACCCCGCCGAGACGGCCTTCCTGCCCGACGACCCGGCCGCGGCCGTGCTCACTGACACCGTCGCACTGCGCCGCGACGACGCCGAGGACCTCGTCGATCTGCTCCACCAGGCCGGGGCCCTGCTCGTCCGCCTCGCTGGTGATCTCGCCGCGCAGGCCGCTTACCGTGAGCTGTCCGGCCCCGCCGGCCCCGGTCTCGAGGCCTTCGCGTTCGATCTGCTCGTCGCTGCGGCCGATCTCATCCCGCAGGAGGAGCTGTAAGGACCACGCCGAGCCATGGAAAACCCGGCGCGCCACCTCCCATCAGCACATCGACAGCGATACTGTGAACCACACCGCCACGGCAGCGGCCCGGCAGAGAGCCGGATCGGTGAGCACGAGGGCCGGAACATCCCACAACTGAAGAACCGCCGCCTGCGCGGGTCTCTGTCCGAAAACGTCGGAACCCGTCGGTGCGAGGCACGGACCAGGCTAAAACGGTGAGCATCACGACCGGGCCGGTGAAAGGCGCGGACCGGTAACTACCGGAACGCGGGAAGGCCCCGTACACAAAAAATCTGACAGGCTCGCGCCGGTCGCGCACGCCGACGAGACCACCGCCCGCGCCGACGGCGCCCTGCGCTACCTGCACGTGGCGTGCACCGACCACCTCACCGTGATGCACGTCGGCGGCCGTTCCGCCGCGGCGATCGACGCCGGACAGGTCTGGCCGTCGTTCACCGGGGTCCTGGTACGCGACGGGTACGCCGGCTACGCCCATCTGACCACCGCGGTGCACGCCTGGTGCGGCGCTCACCTGCTCAGAGATCTTCGGTCGGTCCACGACGGCGACCCGGACGGGCAGCTGTGGGCTGAGGCGATGGCGAACACCCTGCTCGAGGCCCACGCCGCCGCTCACGATGCCCGGGCGGCCGGGCAGGACGCGCTGGCCCCCGACGTGCTGGCCCGGGTGCGCAACCACTACCTCGGCGCGCTCGTCCGGGCCGACACCGACAACCACGGCGCACGGAGCC
>NZ_CAKJTP010000297.1:0-1212 GCF_917627335.1 Protofrankia sp. CiT1
ATCCCAGAGTTTCAGGGCGTCCTCTGTCCGGTCCGGATGGGTGACGAGTTCGGTTGGGTCGTACCAGATGACAACCCGCCGATATTCGGCCGGCGTGAATCCCTCGGCGGCCAGCGTGGGCCAGAAATATCCGGCCGTGAGCCCGTCGACCTCCCTTTGTACCACTGGTTCGACATGGTATTTGAACGTTGAGTCATCGATCTGCCAGGCAGTCCAGTGGTTCACGTCCGCGACACCGAGAAGGACTTCCGAGGGGAGGTCAATACCGATGGCGATCTCGCGGATGAGTTCGGCGCATCTCCCGATACTCGTCTTGTCGATCTCACGATCCAGGCGAAGATGCTGGATCATTGCCAGGATCGCGCCAGGGCCACGCAGGGCGAGGGGTACGACGGAAGAAGGCGATCCTTCGTCGGTCAGCGGTGCGACAAGTGCCCGGGTGAGGGCATCCATGAACGGGTCGCCATTTTCGCTGTCGTCGGACTCGTCGGCCTGCATGATGGTCAATTCGTCGGGGACGAGAAGAATCCCGTTCGTCATCGCCCGTGATTTCGCGGCGGCGCGAATTCCCCGGGACAGCCATAGGAGTTCTTCGCACGGCTCCAGAATGGCCCGTGCCGGGCTGTCGGCCAGTGCGCGCCAGCGGGGATGTGGCTGCCACAGCCGGGCTATGTAGGCGTCCGGGGGCAGCAGCTCCCCTTTTATCGAATGGTCGCTCGGGTCTGCTGGCAGGTCCCGCAGATAGTAGCCCTTGTCCGTGGTGACGATCTCATCGATTGATCTGATTTCCCAGGACTCCCCGACATATGTTTCGTCTCGCCCGAGGAGGTAGCACTCCCCTGGAACGCTCAGGTTGACGGTGTAGGAATTCATAAGCGCGGCGGTCGCCATACGCCCCGATCCCAGCCTGGCCATGGCCGCAGCAGCCGCATCCGCCAGTCCGGCGGGAAGGTCGGTGGCATCTTCGACGGGGATCGGCGGGGCTTTCGGGTCGTCGGTGTAGGCGGCGGCGAACAGCCGCATTCGCGAGCAGGCCCTACCCAGGAATGTATTGGCGTAGTGGATGGGTGGGAGTAGATCCAGGTATTTCCAGGCGTCGGGCTGCCATGGCTGCCGGAGTTGTCGCTGGCGGGCGGTGGCGGGCGAGGATGCGTCTAGTCGCACTCCGGATGCAGTCAGAACACGGCTTGCTCGCTGCTGCTGGGGGGATCG
>NZ_CAKJTP010000297.1:1652-2953 GCF_917627335.1 Protofrankia sp. CiT1
GTCTAGTCGCACTCCGGATGCAGTCAGAACACGGCTTGCTCGCTGCTGCTGGGGGGATCGCCGGAATCGCATGGCCACAGGGACAGGATGTCACCTGCTGCGAGCAATGGCCGGTCAGGGGGACGTTTGTTCGGCAACGATCCCTGCGGCCAGCGATGCCGCTAGGACTGTGGACGTCCACATCGTGACGGCCGGGTATGCCCAGCACAGGGCGACATATCCGGCTCCGATCCAGATCGACACGCACCAGGGGCATGTCCAGATCTCCGCCCACCACGGCAGGTGGTCGACCCGTCCGACGCCGGGGAGCTCCTCATGGCGCATGCGGCGGGGGCTGCTGCCGGCTCGGACGATGCGGGTCCGTAGCCATCCGACGGGCATCCGGTCCACGGTCACCAGCCGGGTCAGCCGCGCCACGGCCGCCAGTGCGAGTAGCGCCTGGTAGCCGGTCATGTGCTGGCCGACTCGCCGGTGCTGATCCACTGGTAGTACTGGGACGCGCCGGTGACAATGTCGTCCCACACGGTGCTGTTGTCGGGCCGGGCGAGGTCTATGGGGGTGGGGCGTATAACCATTGGATCGGCGAGGGCCGCGTCAGCCCTGGCCAGGTCCAGCGCGTAGGCGCGGAGCTGCTGCTCCGTGGTCAGCCCAGTAATTCCCTGCCATCGTGGCGTTTTGCTGGCTCTCATGCATGCCAGCATGCCAGCTGCCTACCGGTGGTGGCGGATGTGGTATCCGGATTTGCCCGCGTTCCACGGCCGCCTCCCGGAGGGATGTTTCTGGTGGTAGTGCCGCCCCCGGTTCCACGCCGGCTTGTGCGACGGGTGTTTCTGATGGTAGCGCTGCCCCTTGTTCCAGGGGGTTTTACCGGACGGATGCCTCTGGCGGTAATGCCGACCCTTGTTCCACGGCGGTTTTCCCGATGGGTGTTTCTGATGAAAATGCCGCCCTTTACTCCAGGGTGGTTTTCCTGACGGATGCTTCTGGTGGTAGTGCCGGCCCTTGTTCCAGGGGATGTGCCCTTTCCGGCCCTTGCCACCCCCGCCGCGTCTTCCGCCACCGCTGGCAGCCTTCCGGGCCTGCCGCTGGAGGAACCGTATGTGGTTGGCATGCCGGCGGAACGGGTCCGCGGTGCGGTAGCGGACGGTTCTGTGCGTGGATGGTGCGTGCGGCCGTCGCCTAGGCATCTGATCATTATAGGTCGGCCCCGGTGACGCCCGGGTCAGAGCATCTCCTGGGGAGTGAACTGGCCGAGCGGCGCGCAGGAGCATCCGCTCGTGGCCGCCACCGTGACGACACCT
>NZ_CAKJTP010000298.1:0-2510 GCF_917627335.1 Protofrankia sp. CiT1
CTTGGGATCATCGCTCCATCCGACGCTGGTAACCAGCCGCTGTGGTCGGCCAGTGGAACCATCGGCACAGTCTTCAATGGAGAGATCTACAATCACCGGGAGGTTGCCCGCTGGTTGGGGATCGACGACACGCACGGAAGCGACGGACGTGTCATACCGCACCTCCTCGAGGTCCATGGCTCACGCGAACTGTGGCGGCTGCGGGGCATGTACGCTTTTGCCGCCACGGACGTACAACGGCAGAAGATCTTGCTCGCGCGTGACCCTCTTGGTATAAAACCGCTCTACTGGCGCCGGCTGTCAGACGGTACCGTCGCCTTCGCATCGGAGCTACGGGCGCTTGCCGCAATAGCACCCCGCGGGTCCATACGGGCTGCGGCGGTGGCTCGCTTTCTGCATCTGGGCGCCTTGGGCGGTGATGAATCACCGCTCGATGGCATCCAGGCTGTGCCGGCAAACACCTGGATCGAGATCGATGCATCCGGCGAACGCGCACGAGGAACCATCGTCGGTCCCGACCGGCTCGGCGGTCCGCTCCCGCTCGGCGCACCCGAGACAGATGCCCCACTGCGCACAACTCTCCTGGACGCCGTTGCCGTCCACCTTGGCGCGGATGTACCTACCGCTCTCCTGTTGTCGTCGGGTATCGATTCTGCCGCGATCGCGTGGGCCGCGCGGGAGCTCGGAAGCACGCTGACCTGTCTGACGGTTGCACCGGGGCCACAGCAGGGTGAGGCTCTGGGAGCCGCGGCGATCGCCGCAGCGTTCAGTCATCATCACCAGGTTGTGACGGTTGGTGGAGATCCCCTGGACATCGAATCATTCTTTGGTCACATGCAGCGGCCGTCGATCGACGGGTTGAACACGTGGATCGTGTGCCGGGCGGTACGGGACCACGGCTTCAAGGTCGCGCTTTCCGGGCTCGGTGGCGACGAGGCGTTCGGCGGCTACAGCCATTTTCGGCAGCTTCCGGCCTTGCAGGTTCTCCGCGCGCTCGATCGTCTTCCCGCAGGGCCACGGCGGTGGGTGGATCAACAACTTGACCTGCTTCCAGGGCGTGTTCCGGCCAAGGCAAAGACGCTCGCCGCGCTTGGCGGTCCACGGACCGCTTGGGAGTTTGATCTCCTACATCGGTCGGTCTGGCCCCTCGAGCGTGCCCTTGCGGGCACCGGTCTCGTCGACACTGTGCCGGATCATGTTCAGCCCCCGGACGGGCTTGGCGATGGCTGCTCGTCCGCCGCTCTAATCCGAGCTGAAGTGGACAGTTACCTCAGCGCGACGCTTCTACCAGACGCGGACGGATTTTCCATGGCCAGCTCAGTGGAGCTACGTGTCCCGTTTGTGGACCGGTGCGTTCTTGCTGCCGGGCTGCACGCCGCGGAAGACGGTCGGGTCGGAAAAGTACGATTCGCCCGCGCCATCGGCGACCGTCGTCTGCTTCGAGCCGCACGCGGGCCTAAGCAGGGCTTCACCGTCGGGGTTCAACAGAAAATGAACGCTGGGCCGCTCTCGGCCTATGTCCGTGCGCTTGCAGATCCGACGGCCGCGGTCTGGAGTCATGTCGATCCGGTGATCGGCCACCGAGTACTCGAAAGCAACAGCCGTCGTTGGGCGGAGATCTGGGCGCTCGCGTCGTTGAACGCGTGGCTTGAATCGCTCGACACCGACAAATGTGATCACTAAGTCGGCCATCTACCGATGAGCTCCAGACCAGTCGCGCTAGCAGCTGAAAGGGACGAAAAAATGCCATGACAGGCCGCCACGGAAATCTGATGATGCGGATGACCAACGACACCCGCTGTCTTTCCCGTGGTATAGCCAGCCAAAGAGAAGATACAGGGTCGGAAAAGCGAGGAGTCCTCTTGAAATTCAAGTCGCATCGTAGCGAGAAACAGCCCATCGACAGCGTCCAGATCGGCAATCGGAACTGGTGGACGAACAACCCGATGACCTACGACTGGCATGGGATGTCCAGCTCTGAGCCGATGAGTCGCGAATGGTTTGATGAAATGGATCGCCGATGGATCGAGGCGAGCTTCCCGTTTCTGTCCAAACGGCGGCCTTTCGACCAGATCATACCAGATTCGCTCGATGGTAAAAGGGTACTGGAGATCGGCTGCGGAATGGGGCTGCACACCGAGGAACTTATAACTCGAGGTGCGGATGTCACCGCTGTGGACCTGACGGAGAGCGCTGTCACCGCAACAAAGTCGCGGCTGGCCGTGAAGGGGCTGACTGCCCGCGTGCAGCAGGCGGATGCCGAGGAACTGCCGTTCGGCGCCGGCGAGTTTGACTTCGTATGGTCGTGGGGGGTGATTCATCACTCGTCGCGGACCACTCGCATAGTCCGCCAGATAGCCCGTGCCTTGTCAGCGCAGGGGGAGGCGCGGGTAATGGTCTACAACCGTGACGCTCTCGTGACCAAAATGTTGCTGGCCCGTTATTATATTATTGGCCTGGAGTTTCGCCACCGGAGCGCTGACGAAGTCCTCTGGGAGCATACTGACGGC
>NZ_CAKJTP010000299.1:0-735 GCF_917627335.1 Protofrankia sp. CiT1
ATTCCAGGCCACGGCACGCCGACCGTCATATTGATCGGGCGTCGAAATCGCTGGCAGCAAGCCGAGAAGGTCCGAGTCGCCCTTGGCATTCGTGGGGAACCCGCAAAACCCGAGAATCCCACACAGGGTGCGGTATGGCGAGCGATCGTCGAACAAACTGGATCAAGCCCTTCAAATAGCGACTGGATCAGCACCGACGACTGGGAGAGAGAGCGTCTCACCAGGTTTCCATGGAGCCTTGGTGGCGGCGGGGCTTCGGATCTTGGCGGCCTAATTTCCGAAAATTCGCATGCAGTTCTCGGAGGCTTGACGACTGCGATCGGCAGAACCGCCCACTCGGGAGCCGACGAAGCATACTATGTACCGCGCGGAGCATGGCCCAGAAGATCTGTCGAGAGCAGATATATAGTACCTCTCGTCGAAGGTGGTGCAATTCGAGAATGGCAACTTACCCCTCCCACCGAAGCACTATTTCCGTACGGTGCGGATCTGCGAGCGAGCCTAGCGTCCACAATGGTTGGGCGATCAGTGTGGTCAAACCGCACCATCCTCTCAAACCGACAGGAACTGGGCGGAACGCACGAAGAAATCGGACTCACCTGGTATGAATGGAGCCGCTGGCACCCCGAGAGGTTTTCCATTCCGCTGAGCATCGCATTTTCCTTCGTGGCCACTCACAATCACTTTGTGTTGGACCAGGGAGGGAAGGTCTTCAAGCAGACTGCGCCGGTGATT
>NZ_CAKJTP010000299.1:1339-2987 GCF_917627335.1 Protofrankia sp. CiT1
GATAAAGGAATCCGTGGCGAGGGTGGCGGTTTCACCAGTGACGACTGGGAGCGGTTCTATGAGTTCACCGGTACCAAACTTGAGGAATTCCCGTTGCCGACGGAGTATCCGTTGGGGTTGGCGCGGGAGCTGGACGGGCTGGCGCAGCAACTGACGGCGGTCAGCCCCGCGTCGGTGGCCGTCGACGATGTACCCACGCGTGCCCGGCTGGCCGACGCGCAGGCGGAGTGGGCGTCGGCGCGGGCGCGGATGATCGCGCTGCAGGAGGAGTTGGACTGGCAGGTCTACCGGCAGTATGGGCTGCTCGCCGACGAACTGACGCTGCCGATCGCTGACGTCCCCGAGATCAGGCTGGGTGAGCGGGCGTTCGAGATCGTCCTCGCCAGGAGGATCGCCGATGGGGACGAGACGTCCGAGTGGTTCACCCGGCACGGCTCCACGCCGATCACCGAGGTGCCCGCGCACTGGCCGGCTGAGTACCGCGCGCACGTCGAGAAGCGGATCGCGGTCATCGAGTCCGACCGGAACATCGGGCTGATCGAGCGGCCGGAGTACAAACGCCGCTGGGCGAGCGAGGGCTGGGACAAGCTGCGGGACGCGGCGCTGCGGGGCTGGCTGCTCGACCGGCTGGAGACTCGTGACCTGTGGTTCGCCGACGTCGACGGCATGGTGCAGCCGCGGCTGTGGACGACCGGCCAGCTGGCCGACGAGCTGGCCGCCGACGCTGACTTCGTCTCCGTCGCCGAGATCTACCGGCCCGGCGAGGAGCTGGCCAAGGTGGTCGCCGCCCTCGTCGAGGACGAGCACGTCCCGTTCCTCGCCGCCCTGCGCTACACCGACACCGGCCTGGTGAAGCGCACCGATTGGGAGTCGGTCTGGGACCAGCAGCGTGCCGAGGACGCCGCGCCCACCCCGGCGAAGGCCAAGGAGATCCGCGACGCGATTCCCGTGCCGCCGAAGTACGCGCCGAAGGACTTCCGCAAGACGTCGTTCTGGCGGGCCCGGGGCAAGCTCGACGTGCCGAAGGAGCGGTTCATCTCCTACCAGCCGGCCGGGCGGGACAACGACCCGACGCTGCTGATCGGCTGGGCCGGTTTCGACCACCGGGAGCAGGCCCAGGCGCTGGCGACCCTGATCGTCGACCGCCGCGACAACGACGGCTGGGACGGCACCCGCCTCACCCCGCTCGTCGCCGGCCTGCGCGAGGTCATGCCCTGGGTCCGCCAGTGGCACGACGAGGTCGACCCGCGCTACGACGGTTCCCCCGCCGAGGTCTACGACGCCTTCCTCGCCGACACCATGGGCCAGCTCACCCTGACCGAGGAGGCGCTGACCAGCTGGCGCCCACCGGCCCCCACCCGCGGTCGCCGGTCCACCAAATGATCATCTGAGACCGCCGCGCCTCACGCGCATCACTGACGCCCGGTCCAATGCGCGACATCCATCCGCACCGCGCGGCAGCTCAGTTCCGTCAGACCGACAGGTGGGCGTTCATGGCGCGGGCCTGCTCGCCGAGCTCAGACAGTTCCACGACGGTGACGCCGGCCTGGGTGAGGAGTTCGTAGCCTTGGCAGTCGGCGACGAAGAGGCTGGGCTCACGCCAGGCGATGACCACCCGTGGGAGCTTCGCTTCCAGGATGAGCTGGGT
>NZ_CAKJTP010000300.1:0-1817 GCF_917627335.1 Protofrankia sp. CiT1
CTCCGGCACGCTTAACGCCGGTGCGTCGAGATTCGCCTCCGCGTTGTTGCCCCGGCCGGTACGCGCCAGCCACGCGACGATATCTTCGCGCAGGAATCGTTCTATTCCGCCGGAGGTCTCCACCGGGTCGGGAAAGGGCAGGTGCTGACCGCGTACGCGCGGGCGGCTACGCCACATGCTCACGACCGGACGACGAACCCGCGCCAGATCCGCGACGTCCTGCAGCGCCATAGTGGCCCCAGCGCTCTCCACCGCGTACCTCCCCTGATCGCTCCGGCGACTCACAGGCTACTGGGAAGCATCTAGTCGTCGACTCCATCGAGTGATAAGCCGGTTTATCAGTTCCCCCTGATGACTTTTGGAGTGCCCTGGCGCACGGTGATCTCCGTCCGGGCCGCCTCGGTCCGCGGCTTCCGCGGCATCGGCCCGACGAAGACGCTCAACCTGCGGCCCGGCCCCGGCGGATCCAGGTGGCTGGCCACGCGTCGGTCGTATCCTCAATGGGTGAGTACTCTGCGGGACGAGCTGCACAGTCTGATCGACCGCCTGCCCGAATCGCACGTGGCGCCGATCCTGGCTCTCGTGCGCGAGAGCGCGCCCGCCGAGAGCGGCGGCGACGAGTGGCCACTACCGGATTTCGTCGGTGCGTTGGCCAGCGGCAAGGGCGATCTCGCCGCCCATTCGGCTGAGATCCTGCGCGCGGAACTGGGGCGCGACCCCGAGTGATTGTCTGGGACACCGGGCCGCTGATCGCCGCCGCCGACACCGACGACGAGCACCACGCCCGCAGCGTCGCTCTCATGCGGCGCACGCCCCGGCCGCTACTCGTTCCCTATCCCGTCCTGACCGAAGTCTGTTTCATGCTCGAACGGGAGAAAGGCACCCGCGCCGAAGCCGCGTTCCTGCGCTCCATCAGCACGGGACAGATCAGCCTGGTCCCGCTGGCTCGCCAAGACCTCGCCCGGATGGTCGAACTGGTTGAAAAGTACAGCGACTTCCCACTCGGCGCCGTCGACGCCTCCGTTCTCGCGATCACCGAACGGCTCGGCGCCGACGCCATCGCAACCCTCGACCGGCGACACTTCTCCGTCGTCCGCCTCACGAGGCCGGTCGCACTGCTGCCATGAGGCGCTGATGGCGCGTTCGCCGGCCTTGAAAGCGGCCAGCGATCCGGACGGACGGGGCAAGGTGGTCGTCGCTCATCCACCGAATCCGGACGACAGATAGGGCAGGCCACAGTTGGGCACCGTCGCGGTGGGGGCTGTCAACTGCCGCAGCTTGAGTATGCGGTATGATGCATGAGTGAACTTGAAGCAGTGGGCTGAGCGTGAGGGCGTGCATCACGTCACCGCGTACCGCTGGTTTCGAGAAGGCACGTTGCCGGTACCTGCCCGGCGGGTAGGTCGGTTGATCCTGGTGGAGCCGGAAGCCGTCGAACGGCCGACCGGGCTGACCGCGGTGTACGCCCGGGTGTCGTCGGCGGACCAGAAGGCCGACCTAGACCGGCAGGTCGCCCGGGTGACCGCCTGGGCGGCCGGGCAGAACCTGCCCGTCGGCAAGGTCGTGACCGAGGTCGGCTCCGCACTCAACGGCCACCGCCGCAGGTTCCTCGCGCTGCTGCGAGACCCGGATGTGGCCACGATCGTCGTCGAGCACCGCGACAGGTTCGCCCGGTTCGGCGCCGAATACGTGGAGGCCGCGCTCGCCGCACAGGGCCGCCGGCTGCTCGTCGTCGACCCGGCAGAGGGTGACGACGACCTGGTCCGCGACATCACCGAGATCCTCACGTCGATGTGCGCCCGGCTGTATGGCCGCCG
>NZ_CAKJTP010000300.1:2008-2515 GCF_917627335.1 Protofrankia sp. CiT1
TGCCGCCGCGCACCGCGCTGCCCGTGCCGTCGCCGCTGCCACCGAGGCGGACTCGTGAAGGTTCTCCAGGCGTACCGTTTCGCGCTCGACCCGAATGACGTTCAGCTCGCGAACATCCGGCGGCATGCCGGGGCGTCGCGGTTCGTTTTCAACTGGGGTCTGGCGTTCGTGAAGGCCGCGCTGGCGCAGCGTGAGGCCGAGCAGTCCTACGGGTTGGATGGCGATGCGCTGACCCCGGTGCCGTGGACGCTGCCGGCGTTGCGGCTGCGGTGGAACCGGGTCAAGAACGAGATCGCCCCGTGGTGGGCGGAGTGCTCGAAGGAAGCGTTCTCCGCCGGGCTGGACCAGCTTGCTCGCGGGTTGAAGAACGTCACCGACTCCCGCAGCGGGAAACGGAAGGGCCGGCGGGTCGGCTTCCCCAGGTTCAAGAAGCGCGGGAAGGTCCGCGACTCGTTCCGGTACACCACCGGCGCCTATGGCCCGGCTGGTGACCGGCGGGTGAAACTA
>NZ_CAKJTP010000301.1:0-822 GCF_917627335.1 Protofrankia sp. CiT1
GCCGCCGCGAACCAGCCCCCGCACCGTCCTGGGGGCACCGCCCCGCCGCCCGGCGGCGGCCCGGTGCCATCACCGAGCCGCAAGCGGTGGCCGTTCGCCGCGGCGGCGGCCGCGATCGTCGTCATCCTCGCGATCGTCGTGCCGCAGCTGCTCAGCGGCGGCAGCCCCGGCCCCAGCACCCCGGTCGCCCAGGGATCGAACAGCGCCTTTCCCGGGACGACCGGCCCGGCAACGACTGACCAGGCGACAGCCGGCCCGGCGACGACCACCTCGCCCACAACCGGTCCCGGGACAACCGAGCCGGCTCCCCCGGGAACAACCAGCCCGGCCACACCGTCCAACGCACCACAGGCCGCCGGGACGACCAACCTCTCCTCGATCAAGCCGGTCGGCACCGTGGCCGTCGTCGTGAGTACCGGGCCGGAGCAGATCGGGACAACCACCTACCCGTTCAGCGTCCGTCTTACCTGCAGCGGTTCTTTCAATCCCAGCGTCACCTACAACGTCGCGGGGTATGCCTTCCTGGACGCTGTGATCGGCGTTCCCAATGACGCCACCAATGCGGCGGGTAACACCACGGCCCTCACGTTCGTCAAGGACGGCTCGACCCAGCTGGGCTCACCGATCAACATCGCTCTCGGGCAGCCGCAGCGGGTTCACCTGGACCTCCAGAGCGCCCAGCAACTGGTAGTCAAGTGCAGCCCCACTGTCAACGCCACCCACCAGGTGACCAACATGGATATCGCTATGGGTAACGCGACCATCGGCCCTGGAACCTCGGTCGCGGGCGGTACCAAGTCGCCCTGACGACCGGCCTGGACA
>NZ_CAKJTP010000301.1:1335-2760 GCF_917627335.1 Protofrankia sp. CiT1
CGGTCAGTACACCGGCAGTGACTTGTCGACCTGGGTCGCCCAGGCGGTCACACCGCCTTGGACGTGCACCGCCGAGGAGAAACCCGCGGCCTTCAGCGTCGCCAAGGCCTCCGCCGACCGCACGCCGCTCTTGCAGTAAAGGACGATCCTGCGGTCCTGCGGCAGCTCGGAAAGGTGCGCGGGCAGCTCGCCCTTGGGGATGAGGCGCGCCCCAGGGATGCGGACAATCTCCCACTCGGCCGGCTCCCGGACGTCGACCAGCTCGATCGGCTCGCCGCGGTCAAGCCAGTCCTTCAGCTCGGCGGCGAGGATCGTCGAGCCGGCCACCGCCTGCTGGGCCTCGTCCGAAACGACCCCGCAGAAGGCCTCGTAGTCGATCAGTTCGGTGATGCTCGGGTTCTTGCCGCACAGCTCGCACTCGGGATCCTTGCGCACCTTGATCAAACGGTAGCTCATCTCGAGCGCGTCGTAGACCATGAGGCGACCGACCAGCGGGTCGCCGATCCCCGTCAGCACCTTGATCGCCTCGGTCGCCTGGATCGACCCGATCGACGCGCACAGCACACCGAGGACACCGCCCTCCGCGCAGGACGGCACCATGCCCGGCGGCGGCGCCTGAGGGTAGAGGCAGCGGTAGCACGGGCCGTGCTCGGCCCAGAAGACGCTCGCCTGGCCGTCGAACCGGTAGATCGACCCCCAGACATACGGCTTGCCGAGCAGCACGCAGGCGTCGTTGACCAGATAGCGGGTGGCGAAGTTGTCCGTACCGTCCACGATCAGGTCGTACCGGCTGAAAATCTCCATCACATTGCTGGTGTCCAGCCTGGTCTCGTGCAGGACGACGTCCACGTAGGGGTTGATCTCGCGGACGCTGTCACGGGCCGACAGCGCCTTGGAGCGTCCCACGTCCGACTGCCCATGGATGATCTGACGTTGCAGGTTGGACTCGTCCACCGTGTCGAACTCGGCGATGCCGAGCGTCCCCACCCCGGCGGCGGCCAGGTACATCAGGGTCGGCGAGCCCAGCCCGCCGGCACCGACGGCCAGCACCTTCGCGTTCTTCAGCCGCTTCTGGCCGGCCATCGCGACGTCCGGAATGATCAGATGCCGGGAGTACCGGCGGACCTCGTCGATGCTCAGGTCGGCCGCGGGCTCGACCAGGGGCGGCAGGGACACGATCTCTCCTCGCGGTCGCAGCGCTGAATCCATACATCCGACAACCTCGTCGGCCCCATCGTCGCAGGCTACGAACGCCCTCGTACAAGATCGCCCGATTGGGCCGCGCCGCGCGCCCGGTCGACGGGATCGCCAGCCAGCACAGCGCACGAGCGGGCACGGCTGTTCCCCGGCCGGCGGTCGGGAACGGGACCGCTCCAAACAGGCTTCGTGCACGGCCCGCGCCCGCGGCGGGTTCTCAGAGCGCCC
>NZ_CAKJTP010000302.1:0-1437 GCF_917627335.1 Protofrankia sp. CiT1
CTGGGGCCGCAGGTCGCGTTCACTGATGTTGTTCGTCGGCCAGACTCGGGTGTCCGAGCAGAACCGCAGGACATCGTCTTCCCTGTCCCGCAGGCATTCCAGCAGGCTGCGGCCGGGCAGCTGCTTGGTCGTGGCGGCCGGGCCCTCAGCAGGGGGAACCTCGGACAAGCCGACCCGGACCGCGCCGCGGAACTCAGCCGTCAGCGGACCAGCCGCCTCGGCCGGCACCCGCGCCCGGCCGGCGTCGCGGGCCGTGTGCCAAGCCCGGACCAACCCTCGCAGCGCCCGCTGCGCCTGGCCGGGCCAGTGGCTGTCCGGGTAGACCTCGGCCACATCCTCTAGATCCCGAAGAATATGGGCCACACACAGCTGGTGGCCGCCGACCTGCGCGAAATCGGCGTGGTCATACAGGTTGTACCGGTCGTGCACGGCGGTCCCAACGAAGCCACCGAGCACCCCGAACGCCGTGAAACTGGCCAGATCCCGCCCGCCCAGGCCGAACACCACATACAGGTCGGTGGACGCCGACAGCACGTACTTCTTCGTCCCCGCCGGCCCACACCGCAGGGTGGTCTCGTCGAACCCGACCACCGGCGACCCGACCACCAGCTCCTTGATTCTCTCCACCGTGCCCGCGACCGCGGCTGCGGCCCGCGCCAGCACGCCGTGCACGAACCCCGTCGATGGCGCCGCGCCGGTCACGTCCCGGACCAGCAGCGCGGCGCGTTCGACCGGCACGTGCTGGAAGACCAGCAGGTACACCACCAGCGCCAACAGGTTCGGCCCGTAGCTGGCCGGCGCGCGGGCCACCCCGCCGGGCTGCCCGGCGACGTGCTCGCGCCCGCAGCCGCACCGCACCCGGTACAGGTCATGCTGGACGACCCTGACGGTGACCAGCGGCACCTCGTGGACCTGGTGCGACCGGGCCAGACCCACCTCCGCCGCACCACCCAGGTCCGCTCCGCACCCGCACGCCCCGAGCGGGTAGTGCGACACCGTCTCGTCGGGGTCCTCGGACCAGGCCAGCGACGACCCATCGGCGCCTTTACGCTTACCCCGCGTGCCTTTCTCCGCCCCCGCCGCCCGCCGCGCCGGCCCCGTGCGCCCCGGCAGGGCGTCGTCGGCCGACGGCGGCACCGACGAATTCCCGCTGTTCCGCGACAGCCGCCGCTCCAACTCCGCGACCCGGCGACGCAACTCCTCGACGATCTCGGCCTGGGAGGCGATCGTCTCCTTCTGCGCGGCGATCGTGCCGGCCTGGGCCACCAGTAGCGAGACGAGCTCCTCGCGCGACAGCTCCTCGACCCCGGCCACCCACCCAGGTCACCACACCCGGACCAGGACGCACGCACCGGCACCCGCTGTTTCACACAACATCCAGACGTGTCTGGACGTCGCCTACACACAACAAGATCTACAAGGCACCTGAATGTTTAC
>NZ_CAKJTP010000302.1:1919-2709 GCF_917627335.1 Protofrankia sp. CiT1
GCATGGTTGTACGTGCTGATACTCCAGCAAACCTCCCTCTCCTTCGTTGCTTTCTTCGTCGATCTGCGTGTCCCGCAGCCGCTGGACGGCCGCTACCAGCGCCAACAGAGCGTCAACCCCGATCACGGGAGCGTTCATTCCCTCCGCTCCCGAGAAATTTATGCGTGCAGTGCGGCTTGCTCCTTGAGAACGACGCCAAGCAGGGCAAGGCGATCGGCCTGAACCGCTGGCCATCCCGTTCCTAGAAGATCAACGTGGTGTGGACCCAGATCGTGCTGCTGGCCGGCACCCTCCTCGCGGCCTCCCGCTGGCTGGCCCTCGAGCCCGGCGACCTGCGCGAGGCCTCGGTCAAGCTGCTGCGGTTCCGGCGGTTCGACCTGCCCTCCCGGCGCACCCACGGCCAGCGGAAGCGCTGGCTGCACCTGAGCACGGACTGGCCCTGGATCGACGCCGCCCTCGGCGCCTGGACACGGATAAAGGCGCTGCCCGCCGTGACCTGACCACCCTCCCCCGTCTCTCCGAGCGCGAAAGGGCCACCGGGCCGTGGACCCGGCGACGCGACACGGCCGTCGCACCCCGACCCTGCCCACAGACAGGAAATCTTGATCGAAAAGACCGTTGTCGATCACACGGGTCGGCCCCGCCAACCCCGTGAACGATTCAGGCCGGACCGGACTTCCGACGGCGAGCGACGGCGAGCGACGGCGAGCGACGGCGAGCGACGGCGAGCGACGGCGAGCGACGGCGAGCGACGGCGAGCGACGGCGAGCGACGGCGAGCGACGGCGAGC
>NZ_CAKJTP010000303.1:0-1529 GCF_917627335.1 Protofrankia sp. CiT1
GGCGATGGGGGGGGGGACGCCGATCGGTGGGGCGGGGGTGGTGTCGAGATGGTGTTGCCAGAGCGTGCGGATTGGGAGGGTCGGGTCGAAGGGTGGTGTGCCGGTGAGGAGTTCGTAGAGGAGGATCCCGAGGGCGTAGAGGTCGGTGGCGGGGCTGAGCCGGCCTCCGGTGATCTGTTCGGGGGCCATGTATTTGGGGGTGCCGATGATGGCGCTGGCGGTGGCGGCGGATCCTTCGACGATTTTCGCGATGCCGAAGTCGGTGACTTTGAGGAGGCCGCCGGTGTCGAACAGGATATTGTCGGTTTTGATGTCGCGGTGCAGGACCCCGTGACTGTGGGCGTAGGACAGGGCGGCGGCGACGGCCAGGCCGACGGCGCAGGCGTCTTCGGGGGGCAGGGCGGTTCGGCGGCGGGTGAGGGTTCCGCCCCCGAGGAGTTCCATGACGATCAGGTGGAGGTCGTCGGTTTCGACATAGTCGTAGACCCGGACCACGTGCGGATGGTCTAACGCGGCGAGGAGTTGCGCTTCGGCACGGTTGCCGGCCGCGGCTCCGGTGGTGCCTGCGGCCAGTATTTTGATGGCTACGGGGCGGTTCAGCTGGCGGTGCCGGCCGGCGAGGACCAGGCCGAATGCGCCCGCGCCGAGGGTGGTGCCGAGGTCGTAGCCGGGCAGTGCCGCGGCGATCCGCGCCTCATTGACGATCATCAGGTGGGAGGTGTCCGGGGTTGACGACGGTGTCGATCGGTCATCATGGGGCGTCCTCCTGATACTTCGTATACCAGGCCTGATACTTCGTATACCAGGCGTGATCCTAAGGGTGCTTGACGCGGCCGGGTGCACCGCCGTACCGCTGGAGGTGGCGCGGGCCATCGGGTCGGGCATCGGCAACGGGCGGACTGCTTCCCTCGGGTCACCGTGCGGTGCCCCGCATTGTCTGGACAGGGGATGGGAGCGCCACGCGGGTGGTGGACGGGGAGACGATCGCGGGAGGGACCGCCCGTGCGGGCGGCCCCCCGCGCAGATCCCCGCGTGGGTTGCTCACGCACGGGGTTCCTGCCTCGGGTTGTGGCGGCGCAGCGCAGGTCGGGGAATGGATGTTTCAGGCGGGCAGGTGGTGGCCATCGGTGCGCGCGGCGGTTTATCCGGGTCCCGGTCAATCGGGTGCGCGGGCGGCGGAACGCGGCCAGTCCGGCGAGGGGGTCGACGGGGACGACGTCTTCGGGCACCCGCGTCCGCACGGCCTTGGTCCGATCATGGTTTCGCATAGCACGATCGTGCCCGGGGCGTTCTGCTGTCCCAGGTGGCGGCCGGGCCATGGGTCCGGGTCAGCGGGCCGGGGGCTGTCCATGGGCGGAACGGTGGGTCACAGCGCGGGATGACCCACCGTCACCTCGTAGGACCGACCTGCCCCGAACCGTACATCGCACGCTGAACCCAGAGATGAAAAGTCTCGTTCGTGATGTTCGTGGGGTCCGCTGACGTTCGCCAGCTCAGGTCGGCGGGCCTCCGTCGTTCGTGGTCGTCCG
>NZ_CAKJTP010000303.1:1924-2543 GCF_917627335.1 Protofrankia sp. CiT1
CTCGTGTTGCTGTTAGTGGTTGCTGTCAGATCCGTTGCTCGATGCCCGAACCGGTATCGGGATCATCAAGCTGGACGTGCGCGGCGGGCACTGCCGACGGTGGCTGATCGGCCGATTTCTGCCGTCTTGGGTGGTAGTGGCATGCTGGGCGAGTGACCATGGGAGACAGGGAGGCTACCGACCCGGATTTCTTCGTGTCGTACACGGGGAAGGACAGCGCGTGGGCGAAGTGGATCGCCTGGACGTTGCAAGCCGCCGGGTACCGGGTGGTGATCCAGGCGTGGGACTTCGGTCCGGGATCGAATGTCGTCCATGAGATGCACCGGGCCCTCGCGTCCACGCGGCGGATGGCCGTGGTGCTGTCCGCGGACTATCTGGCATCGACGTCCGCGTCCGCGGAGTGGCAGGCGGCCTGGCGGAAGGATCCCCTCGGTCGGGAGCGAAAACTGGTGGTATTTCGGGTGGAGGACTGCGACCCTCCGGGGCTGTTGGGGCCAATCGCAGCAGTGGATCTGTTCGGGGTGGACCGGGAGACGGCCCAGGACCGGGTCGTGGCAGCCGCGCGCTTTCACCCCGGCCCACCGGATGGGGAGCCGGCTTTCCCGGGTGCGCGACCTGC
>NZ_CAKJTP010000304.1:0-919 GCF_917627335.1 Protofrankia sp. CiT1
TCGCAGGGGTCCGCCCGGGCGCGGGCCGGCGGCCCGGCGGCGCGCCGGGCGCTCGCGGTTGACGGGAAGACCATCCGTGGCGCGGCCGGCGCGGACGGGATCGCCCCGCACCTGCTCGCCGCGGTCACCCACGGCCACGGGGTCGTGCTCGCCGAGCACGAGATCGGCGCGAAGACCAACGAGGTCGGCTGTTTCGCCCCGCTGCTGCGCGAGTTGCACGCCTACCAGCCGCTGACCGGCTGGGTGATCACCTGTGACGCGCTGCATACCGTGAGGGCGCACGCCGAGCTGATCGTCGCCGAGCTCGGCGCGCACTTCGTGTTCACCGTCAAGGGCAACACCGCCGCCCTCGCCGACGACTGCCGCCGCGCGGCCGACTGGACCCGCGTCAGGGCCGGCCACACCGCCGAGGGCCGCGCGCACGGCCGGCACGAGAAACGCACGATCCAGCTCGCGGACGCCAGCGACCAGGTCCGCGCCCGTCACCCGCACGCCCGCACCGTCGCCCGCATCCGCCGCCACGTCACCCGCACCGTGACCAAAGGGAAAGGAACCAGACGGGTCACGAAGAAGATCCCGACCGTGGTCACCGTCCACGTGATCACCAGCCTCGCGAGGAGCGAGGTCAGCGCCGCCGAACTCGCCGGCTACATCCAGGGACATTGGACTGTGGAGAACCGAGTCCACTGGGTCCGCGATGTGACGTTCCGTGAAGACGCCTCGACGGTACGGACCGGCCCGCTGCCCCGCGTCATGGCCACACTGCGTAACCTCGCGATCGGGCTGATCCGCCTCGCCGGCCACACCCGGATCGCCCCCACCATCCGCAACATCCGCCACGACACGGCACTGCTCATCGAGATCATCGGCCTCAAAAACCCCGCTTGACCAGCATCAACGACTTTGCAGCACGCCCTGG
>NZ_CAKJTP010000304.1:1479-2684 GCF_917627335.1 Protofrankia sp. CiT1
ACCCGCAGAACACACCAAGCCATCCGGATAGCGGCAGCCAAGCCACCTCCGCGAACAAAACCGCATCGTCGACCGGCTGCCGCCCGCGAACCGGGCCGCAGGTGTAGCAACCGGTGTAGCAACGGCTGCGAACATAGGCGGACGTCAGCGAACACCAGCGGACGGACAGGTCTGGACGAACCCCTGCAAAAGCAGAGTGCGGGTGGTGACGGATACGCGAACCTGACCCTGACACACGTTCCGTAGTAAAGGATCACGATCCGGCTGGCTTCCCCCATGGCGATCACGTGGTGGTGTGGTCATGGCCAACTCACCAGCCTTGATCAATCTTTGGCTCGGTCTCCCACGCTTCGTAACCGACATCCACGATGATCGCCATAAGGGTCATGGACAAGCCGCACAGACAGGTACCGCCGGAGCGAGGCCACGGTCACCCCCCAGCCGCGTCCGTGGATGATTGCCCACTATGGGTGGTAACACGGGGGAAGGACGGATCCCGTCCTGGCTGATCCTGATCGTGGTGACGATCGGAGCGGGCGCTGTCGCCCTGGCCAGCGGCGACCGGTGGGCTGGTGTGCTGGCTGTGGCAGCGCTGACGCTGGCGTTGGCGGCCTACCTCGCCGATCGCAAGGACAGCCGGGCCGGCGATATCGACATGGCCCCGGTCGCCGATCGGCTTGCCGACCAGCTGACAGACCAGTGGTCCGCAGAGGCCCACCGTCGGGATCTCACCCGACCTCCCCTGGCAGTGTCCTGGCAGCCCGCCGATGCCTCGCTGGTCCAGCCATGGGCCTACCTCCAGCGGCTGGCGGCAGCGGGTGTCGGGTGGACCCGCGGTACTCCACCGGGGGCAGGCCCGCACGAACTCGCCGGCACCGGCAGCGACCTGGCCGCAGTGTTCGACCGGGTGCCGACCGGCCGGCTGGTCGTCCTCGGGGAGCCTGGATCCGGCAAGACCGTGCTGCTCCTGCGCCTGGCGTTGGACCTGCTCGCCCGCCGAGACCCGGGCGGACCCGTCCCGCTGCTGATCCCGGTGGCCTCCTGGAACCCCGACCGGGTCAATCTGTATGACTGGCTGGAAACCCAGATGATCCGGGAACATCCCTGGTTGGCCAGCACCGCGGTGGCCGGCATCAGCCGTGCCCGCGCCCTGCTGACCGCGGGGCTGATCCTGCCCGTCCTCGACGGGCTGGACGAGATCCGCT